>JAFACO010000212.1 GCA_023425485.1 Bacillota bacterium | reverse complement strand
TATCAGGATTTTATGGAATACTCCGTCCTTTTGATGGAGTTGTCCCTTATAGATTAGAAATGCAGGCTATTCTAAAAAATTGGCATACCAATTCTTTGTATGATTTTTGGGGAGAAAGCTTGGCGAGAAAACTTTTATCAGAGAGTGACTGTATTGTAAATCTGGCATCAAAGGAATATAGCAAATGCATAGTGCCTTATTTAAAAAAAGATACAACCGTTGTGACGTGTGTCTTTGGAGAAATCAAAAATGGAAAAGTAATAGAAAAAGGAACCTATGCAAAGATGGCACGGGGCGAGATGGTTCGTTTTATGGCAGAGAATGGGATAGAGGCTATAGAGGAGATCAAACAATTCGACCGGCTAAACTATACATATGCCGAGACTTTATCGGATGAAAAAAATTATGTCTTCATTAGGAATAGATAGCCAGCTGGTAACTTCGTAAATTTATACTAACGAGAAAATATTTTAATGATGATAAGGTATCTCAATAATAAAAATAGAACAGAGTTTAAGATAGCCACATTCTATTTCATAGAGAAATGTGGCTTTTATTTTTTGAAAATTAAGGAAGGAGAAGGTAAAAAGCAGGGATTGCAGATGAATATGTAAAGCAGGGCTTATTGTAAAAAAAGACTAGGCTTTGCTTTTTTTATTTGAAAGGAATAGAGAATGGTAAGATTTTAATTGTAACAACAATATAGATATGAAATTTTTATTACATACGGTAAACGTATTTATGTGCCTTATGGAATTTTTCAAACAAGCCACCGTTCAGTTTAATTATCACATATCTTTAGGCGGAATGCTATACTCAATTCCTTATGAATATAAAACGCAAAGTTGAAGTGAGGGTAACAGATAAAACAATTGAAGTTTTTTACAACCATAACCGCATCGACTCCCACCGTCGATTATCCGGAAGGAAGGGGTAATATAGTACCATTCTGGAACATATGCCGGAAGACCACCAGAAATATTTGGAATGGAACGGTGACCGTTTCCGCAAATGGGCTGAGCGAATTGGACCCAATACGTACCAGGTAATCAATGCTATTCTTATGCCACGTGTGGGGCAGCAGTCCTACAAAGGTTGTATGGGGCTTCTGAAGCTGGTTGATAAACATTTGGTCGGGCGTCTGGAAGCAGGCTGTGAAAAGGCTCTGACTTATACAGCAACTCCCAGTTATAAAAGTACCAAGAACATACTAACAACTGGTCAGGACAAGGCACTTCCGAATGAAAAACCATCGGAACACACGCACAACAGTTATGGCATCACAATAGGTGCTGGCTATTATGGGAGGTAAAAAGTAATGACAAACCAAAGTACGATTGATAAATTAATTGAAATGCGCCTAACATCAATGTCGGATGCGTTTTGTAATCAGATGAACGATCCCAAGATGAAAGAAATCCCATTCGAAGACCGTTTTGGTATGCTGATCGATATCGAATACAGTAGCCGTAAAAACAATCTTTTGAGAAGAATGATTAAAAATGCTGAACTCGATCAGATGGATACAAGTATCATGGATATCGATTATACATCTGGACGCAACTTAAATAAATCTCTGATTTTGAGAATGGCAACCTGCGAATATATCACTGAGCATCGAAATATCTTTATCACTGGTGCAACAGGCAGTGGAAAAACATATATGTCTTGTGTCTTTGGTATGAAGGCCGGTAAGCAGTACTATACAACAAGATATGTTCGTCTTCCTGACTTGCTTCTTGACCTAGAAATGGCAAGAAACGAAGGTACCTATCGGAGAGTATTAAAGAAATATACCAATCCATTGTTACTTATCATTGATGAATGGCTACTTTTAAAACCGTCTGAGAATGAACGCAAAGATATATTTGAGTTGCTACAGTTATGTTGTAAAAAATCCTCTACGATCTTTTGTTCCCAGTATCGACCTGATGGATGGTATGAGCAATTAAGTGGAAATGATGGAACTTTTGGCTGACGCTATCCTAGATCGTATAATGCATGACATATACAAAATCAATATAGAAAGCATTGATCCATCAAAAGATATTTCAATGCGAGAAATCTACGGATTAGACAAAACAGTTAGTGAGTAAGTTGGTGGTTCTGTAGTTCCGGTCTGGTGTCTCACGCCATACCGGAACTGCGGCTCTGCCGCATAAGAGTATTCACGCAACATGCTTGAACCGTAGCATTCCATGGTACAAGAGCGTCCAGTTCCTCATCGGACATACCCTTGCCTGGTCTTGCCGCTAGTAGATACTCTAAATATCATACTGGCACCCGCACCGTCGGTGGTGTGAGAGGTCGGGGGTTAGTCACCCCCTCCTACTCGATTATATATGCAATTATATTACTACAAAGATGTTAAAGAAGGGCTAAAAGATAATAATATTTTAATCATGAACTATTTCTAGAATGCACTCCAACGTATGATTTTGATTTTGTCAATTTTGATATTTAATATTGTCATAATATTAAAAATTTAGGATTAACTATAGATAATATGGTGATATATGGTATAATATTCCTAATGAAATTAATATTTACTATAGTTGTTTGATAATTTATTCAGCATTTATTAAGCGGTTGAGATTTGAAAATAAGAGTATATTTAATAAATTTCCTGTGATTAAAATTAGTTGAAGAGGGAGTATACATGCAGATTGAAAAGATAGAAGTTAATAATTTTAGAAATTTGGATGGCATAAAGATACACTTTAATTTGGAATCTAACTATATTGTTGGTGAAAATAATATAGGTAAAAGTAACTTTTTATCGTTGGTAAATATTATAAGTAGTGCTTGGGGGTTTGGAGAGGGTGACTATGCCGATATCCAAATGCCTATTGTTATTCATTTAGCACTGAAATTAAATGAATATGAGTATGGGATTTTTGGGGACAGTTTTTCGCCAATGAATGCTTCAACAATAAATATAACTATTGCACAGGATATAAAAGATGTTAGCCCTAAAGTAATTAATTCAGATACGACAGAAACAATACAATATCGTAGTCTTAAAAAGATTAATTTTTTAAAATATGATACAAATGTAAATCCCAATAATGAACTTAGATTTGATAAGAATAAAGGTGCTGGAGCTTTTTTGGGGCACATGATTCAGAAATATATAACAGCTGAAGATACATTTTTAAATAAGGATAATGTTGATAAACTTATTACACACTTAAATTTGTATCTAATGAAAATAAAATCATTTAATGATTTTGGTATTACTGCAACTGTAGCACCAGATTCTTCTGACATACTTTCTAAACTAGTTTATTTAATGGATATAAATCATTTACCAATAAGTAATACCGGCAACGGTGTTCAATTTATGGCAATGGCAGCATTAAATATTTTTAGTAAAATCTTAGATTTATATAAAAGTAAGACTACACCATTTGAAGAATCATTATTTACTACGGTAGAAGGAAAAAAGATTTTACCTATAATTCTAGCTATTGATGAGCCTGAAGTACACCTACACCCATACATGCAAAGAGCAATTTTAAATTATTATAAGCGTATATTAAAAAATGAAAACAGTGATTTTTTAGAATTACTGAAATATAGTTTTGATATTGATGGTCTTGATGGACAATTAATTATTGTAACTCACTCAACAGATGCATTGATAGACAATCATAAAAACATAGTACGTTTTTATAAAAACAAAGATGGGATTACAAATGCTATAAGTGGAATGGACATGAGTATTAGGGTAGATGTAGAAAAACATTTATCTATGCATTTTTCTGATGTAAAGGAAGCATTTTATTCAAAATGTGTTTTAATCGTGGAAGGTGAGACAGAATATGGCTGCATTCGAGGATTTGCTAATACATTAAAAATACCGCTTGATGATTATGGAATTTGTTTTATAAATGCGCAAGGCGAAGGATCCATTCCTAAACTACAGCAGTTATTTAATCATTTTTCAATTCCTTCAATTGTAATTTATGATTCAGATGTAAAAGCGGGGAAAACTCCTGCTGAAAATGAGTTCTTTACCAAGGAGACTTGTTTTGAGATGGATATTATTGATAAGTTAATAGAAATGAATCAATTTCAATTAATAAAGAACATAGTTTTGGAGCTAGATAGTAATGCAGCTTCACATGTTATAGATGTCGATTTTGTTAAAAAGCCTTTTAAAAAAATAAATTATGACATAGTTACATATATACCAAAGACAATTGACGATTTAGATCAGGAACAACTTGGTGAATATAAAGCTGTTTATTTTGCATGGTATTATATAAAAAAAGGAATTCTGATTGGGAAAATAATAGGAAATTCATTGCCGGCAGATTGTATTCCAACTTGCTATATTGATGCAATATCAAAAGCAAAGGAGGTAGCATTGATTTGAACAATGAACTACAAAATCATATTTGTGAAATATTGACTCAGATGCATGAAGGCGATGAAAGGCAACTCAGTGTAATTTTTTCTGATGAAAAAAGAATAATTGTAGAAGCTCCGGCAGGTTATGGTAAGACTACAACTATGATAAGTCGATTGGCCTATTTGATCGTGACAGATTCTATACCATATCCGAAAAAAATTCTAGCATTAACCTTTAGTGTTAATGCTGCTTTGAAAGTTAAAAGGGATGTAGCTGAAAAATTACCAACTTTGTTGGGAAAACAAAACAATCCTAACTATGTAGCCGGAAAACTGACTATTTCAAATTACCATGGCTTTTGTAAGGGAATATTAAAAAAATATGGTTATTTATTATCTGCATTATTAAAAAAGCTTGATGATTTACAGGCAATAGGAGATGAAGATATTGCAAAATTACCTGATACCAAAATGTTATTAAATACAGATGAAAAGAAGATGGTCTCTAATATAGAAGACATGATTATGCAAAAGAATTCTATTAATGAGAGTACCTTTTGGGAGTATAATGGTATCATTATCAATAAATTATTACCTATTGGAAAAATAACACATAATGCAATTATTTTATTAACATTACAATTATTTCATCAGTATAAAGATATATTAAGTTTTTATCAAAAATTTTATTCCTTGATTGTAGTTGATGAATATCAAGATACTAATATAATATCTTGGATGCTTATTCATAAATTAATTGCTGATGATACAAGATTACTATTTATGGGGGATTCGTTACAAAGGATATATGGATTTATAGGTGCTTATCCCAACATAATGAATATATCTGCCCGTAGTTATAAGATGCAAACAATTGAGTTAAATAAAAACTACAGATTTAGAAATAATCCTGAGATGTTAAAACTTGATAGTAATATTAGAAAAAATGCTTCTAATTTTAATTCACCAGATATAAAGAATGAAGCATCATTACCTTATTATTTTAGTGAGACACAGGCTGGTGAAGGTGATTGGATTGCTAGTAAAGTTCAACAATTATTAAAACAGGAGCCAACTGCTAAAGTAGCTGTACTTGTTAAAAACAGAGGAATGAATACAGACATTATTGAAATGAAAATGCAGGAACAGAGTATCAATTATTTTTATGCTTTATTCAAAGATGATGATGAAGAGTATATTGC
>JAFACO010000185.1 GCA_023425485.1 Bacillota bacterium | reverse complement strand
TGTCTACACGAGTCCCAACTGCATCATCTCCTTCCTTATCCTATTCATATAATCTTTAAGCCAGCTATGATACTAGCTTTGATTTTATAATAACCTGGCGTTTTATATAGTTATAATTATATTAAATGCCACTATGTAAAATTCTATCATTATGCATAATTATGCTTTAAATTTATTATTAATCGCATATAGCTACATCCATTAATAAAGCCTGAACTTTTAAAAACAATGTAATATCCTACTGGAAACTGCTTAAATTATTGCTACAATTCAAAATACTTTATAATACTATGAAACAAAAAATAGTCACCATTATCTGTCAGGTATATTTATACACCCATTGATAATAGTGACCATTATATCATTACACTTTTTCTTTCGCAACTATTTTTTTACAAGATCTTCGCCAAGACCATTCTCTATGCTTTGACAAATTCCTTTCAGTGCAATTTCTTCATCGGGACCTTCACAAGTCACCTCAATTTCATCTCCCTGTTTAATACCAGCGGATAATACACTTAGCAAACTTTTTGCATTTACTGTCTTCTCACCAATATGAATTAGTATGGTTGATTTAAATTCAAGAGAATTATTACACAAAACGCCCACTGGTCGAAGATGCAGACCATCTGGTATATCAATAACAATTTTCTTACTAATCATAAAATAATCATACCTTTCTCAACATTTTATGTCCTTAAACTATTCGCAACTCTGTGCTATGTCCTTGAAGCGGCCTAATACACATCATTAAGGCTTCAAATAGATTCGTGTGGATAGTTCACTCGTTAAAAACTCTTGACTACCCGCTTCAACTTTTAAAGAAACCTCATATGTACCTGCGGAGTAACTACTCAAATCAATATAAGGCTTTAAGCTATTTAACGTTATAGCATCAATATCCTTAACAGGGCCATAGAAAACGGCTGTAATTGGTGTTGTATTTACAAATGCCGCATCTAAGTCCTTTGGTTTATTCCTTATATCAATATCCGCCGGCCAAATCATTACCTCTTTTGTCTTTGCTTTCTCTAGGGTTATTTTAACAACCGCAGTCTCGTTATCTCCCACAAGAATAATTCCCTCGGGTAATTGTTCTTTTATATTGACTTCCTTTTCAAGGTCTTCGGTAATACCCTCAATATTTTCTTCTATGGTTAAGCTGGTAATACCATTTAAATCTTCATATTTTCCTGTTATCTCTATTGTCTTAGGCTCATACTCAGGTGCAGAGGCAAGCATAAAGCCCTCACCCGGTTCTCCAATCGTTTCAATGGTTAAATCTATTACCTTTGTACGATACATAGTAATTTCAACCGGTATATACTGGTCACTGAATTTTAAATTGGAGGAGTCTATTTCTTTTCCATCTTTATCTAAAGCTTTTGGTTCTTTTTCCGTACTAAAGCTACCTTCAAAGGTACTTACATCCACCTCAACCACAACCTCAGCAATACGTTCAATTTTGGAAGCTGGACCGTATACATTAATCAGCTTTTTAGCACTTTTGTTAGCAACATAATACCCTTCCGGGGGTTCACCTTTCTGTGTCACATTTACCTTATACTGTTGTTCTTCCACGTCTTCACGTTTAACTTTCAAGACCTGGGATAGTCCATCAATCACTGTGACTTCATTCCCATATCTGGGACAGGTAATTTTTATTGTAACTGTATCAAATTCAGATAGCTTTGATAGATCAGCCGTAACAAGAAAATCTGATTTCGTTAGATTCTCCTTAATTGACCTTTTTGCTGCAATTGTAAAATCTATTGTGGCCCCTTCAATAATCTCATATACCTGATCCTTATCTTCAATTTCTTGCTCATTCAGGACTCGAACATTCACATCGTCAAAAAATTTCGTTACAACCGGATCTTCTAAATTAGTAATGATCAGCCATAGTAGGGCAGCAAGAATAATTGATAGAATTTTCATACCAACATTTCTAGTCAACTTCTCTTTCATTCTTAACTCTTCCTCTCCAAAGTTTCAACTTCTTAACTTCATAGGTCTTCTTCTGAGCATCAATTAATTTAGTTCTAAGATAATCACCGTCAATGTTACGGATTAATTTTCCTCCTTTGGCAATGGAAACTTTGCCCGTCTCTTCTGATACGATGATTGTTAAGCTGTCAGATACTTCACTTATCCCCACGCCTGCACGGTGTCTGGTTCCAAGCTCCTTACTAAGCTGCATGTTATCCGATAAAGGCAGATAACAGGTCGCTGCCCCAATTCGGTTTCCTCGCAGGACTACTGCCCCATCGTGTAACGGTGTATTATGTTCAAATATATTAACTAATAATTCACTACTGACAATACTATCAATTTGAATTCCCGTACTCTCATATTCACTAAGTGAGACATCCTCTTCTAACACAATTAGTGCTCCAGTTTTTGATCTGGCAAGCTCAAAGGTAGCTCGTACGATCTCATTTAAGGTGTGATCTGAGAACTTTTCGCTTTTATCCTTGGAATCATCAAAGGTAATAATGGATTTGACAATATTTTTCTGTCCTAATTGCTCCAAAGCTTTACGAAATTCTGGTTGAAAAATAATTACAATTGCAATAATACCAACATTAATTGTATTTTTAATAATCCATAATAGAACATTTAGATCAAAGATTACTGCTGCGAGCCAGAAGCCCATGATTACCACAAGACCTTTTAATAGTGGCCAGGCTCTTGTATTCTTAACCCATTTCACCAAATGATAGATCAAAAAGGCAAGAGTGCATATCTCGATAATATCGGAAGGGTTTATCTTTGGTATCGATAACCATACCAGGTAATCTCTAATAAAAGATCTGATAGCCTCCATAAGCATTCTCCCCTACTGTGTAATAGTTTCCCCAAAGGTAATCCTTCGGCGTGATCGCAGTTGAACAGCGGTTTTAATCTTGGTCCTCATTATCTGAATTGTTCAAATTCAAATAACTATCTTCATCATCCTCATAATCATATTCATCATCAGGGACAGAATCTTGTCTACGAAATCCTGACCTTGCCGCATCTTGCGCAGCATTTTTAACATTAATATGCTTTACCTTCATCTGTGGTGTTGTCACTGTGATCTTAGGTACAGCCTTTACATAATAATAATATGCATCATCTTCGAATTGTACAATCTCCGTCCTTGAATAATCAAGGGTCAACTTAAAGAAATTAATCGCAAAAACAATACCTGCTGATACTACAGTTCCCAATAACATAGCAAAGATTTGATCTGATTTATCAAGAATTAAATCGCTAACCAAGAATCCAAGAATACTTGTAAAAGCACCTGCTGCAATTGAAATTTCAAATGCATAGTCAAATTTCATTTTTCTTACATAGAAAACAACCAAGAGGATTAAAGCAAAAATAACAATGGTCATAATCATCTGCTTATTCCCTGTGAGTGAATCGATAACGTTGATGTATAACTGAAGAATGTCTTCCAGTGAAGTGTTCTGCTGCATTGTTATTGCTGCTTTAATGACATCTAGCACATAGTAGATAAACACACCGCAGGTAATTGGAATGATAGCAATTGGTGTAGCAATAATTCCTAGCAAAATTGGAATCATATAAGGTATCTTAAGGAAAAATAAAATTGGTATTGCTAAAATAACATACCCGTATCTCGGTGTAAATCTTGCAAATAACAGATAAATGATAATAAATAGTATTAGAACTATGATTGACATAATTGGTGAAACAAAATAAAAATGCAATGTAGCTACCAATCCTGATACTAAAACCATAATTGCAGATGGTGTAAAAGCACTAAGCAAGGATAATGCGAGTACAATCGGAATAGACTTTAATCTGGCATCATAACCAAGTTCATTATTAATTGCTATTAATGAAATCAAAGCAAAAACAAATTTAACTGCTGGTGTTATATATAAATTATATTTCTGATATATATTCTTTACTCTTTCTCTAAAAACTAATAACGACATCATGTTGTATTCCTCCCAAAATTAAGACTCCGGCGTCTCATCATTATAAATTTTATTCAAACGCTTCAGCAATTTAAAATACCGTCCCAACTTCTTACGGGAAGCATCATATTTGAGAGAATAACCTACGGATGAAGCTAGTCCATAGACTGCAATAATCATGATATAAAAGCCCAGAATATAAGTACCAATTTGTTTGTAATCAAGTACAACAGCCTTTTGGATAATATACTCTGATTTATACATGAATATTAATAGTAAGATTAATGCATAGGCAAATGTAACACTTATAATTGATTTAATTATCTGATACCTTACATAGTCTGTTTTGTAATATTTGCTTAGACTGATATCTTCTTTTCCTTCTTTACTTTCATAAAGAGCAAGCTTTGTCATCAATCTAATTTTATTATTGTTTAACATAATTTCCTCCATGGACTGGGATACACGCTCACGCGTAATTTTAGATATCTGTAAATACTATATTATTTCAAATCTTCTTCCCACGGACAGTATAACATAATCCAATAGTAATATGAAGAATTTTTTTCTTTTTATCCTTATTTTAGAAACAGTTTAGCCATGCAAGGTATTAAAACAATATGTATGAAAGCTTGCTTTCAAATACATATTGTTTTAATACCTTGTAAGGCGCTCTGCCTAAGCGAGATGAGCGAAGCGAAATCGAGCTTATGGCTAAACTGTTTCTAAAATAAGTTCAGTAAGTTCAATGTATGAAAGCTTGCTTTCAAATACATATTGTTTTAATACCTTGTAAGGCGCTCTGCCTAAGCGAGATGAGCAGAGCGAAATCGAGCTTATGGCTAAACTGTTTCTAAAATAAGTTCAAGGTATGAAAGCTTGCTTTCAAATACATATTGTTTTAATACCTTGTAGGGCGCTCTGCATAAGCGAGATGAGCACAGCGAAATCGAGCTTATGGCTAAACTGTTTCTAAAATAAGTTCAATGTATGAAAGCTTGCTTTCAAATACATATTGTTTTAATATCTTGTAGGGCGCTCTGCCTAAGCGAGATGAGCAGAGCGAAATCAAGCTTATGGCTAAACTGTTTCTAAAATAAGTTCAAGGTATGAAAGCTTGCTTTCAAATACATATTGTTTTAATATCTTGTAGGGCGCTCTGCCTAAGCGAGATGAGCAGAGCGAAATCGAGCCTGGCAGAACTGGTATTTTATAAGTTTGTATATATTATATCACACAAATTAAATCCTATAAACCCTTAATGAGTTTCTTTAACAAAAGGGTATAGAAAAAAGTGCAAAGTCACAAGTAATCGTGGCTTCGCACTTTCTATCTCCTACCTCTCTGCTGCTTCCTGTTCCATACGAAGCCTATCTGCCGGATCAATCCATTCTCCTCCTGCAGCAAGCACGATAGCTTTTTGGTTTTGCAGAATTATTTCCTGATCCTCTTTCACGTGTTTTTCTACTTTTAAGAAACACATCAATATAACCAAAGCAGCGTAACATACTAATTCTATTCCAAGATAGCAAATCACCAGCATATTACTAACATCTCCATTCTGTATCGCTGCAGACGCATTATATCCACTTGCAGCAAGCAAGGCATTAATAATACCATTTCCGAGACCCGTCATTCCAACCATGATAGCTCCATAGACAGACATCGTAAACCCATCACTTCTAAAACCATTCTTTGCTTCCAGATGGTCTAAAACATCCGACAAAAGAGCCAGTGTCACATACATGGCCGGAATTGAACCTATTCCCTTTAGTACAACACCGATACAGACAAATAAAAAGTTATGTACATCAACAAAACTAATAAGTCCTCCAACTACAGAAAAAGCAAGTCCTATTGTAATAGATTTTTGCTTGCCAAATTTGTTAGCTATGGTCCAAGCAAAAACCATTCCAAGAGCAGTTGGAATTCCGCCAATGAGCCCCAGAGTTCCCATTGCCGTGCCAGCAGCTGCTTCTGTTGTAATTCCGTCAAACATCCACCGGCTGTAATAACTCATAGAGCCATTCTTTATGAGTCCGCCCAGCTGAAATAACAGAAAATATAAAATAATAATCCACCAATATTTTTCCTTAACACAGGCTTGAATCTGATTTTTTATAGGTAGTTTCTTTTCCGTAATATTTAATTTTAAGTTTTCTTCTGTTATGCGCTCTCTGGTAAAGAAATATTCCAAAAATATTGCTAGAAATGTAACAATGCACAAAACTATCATCAACAAACGCCAGTTTAAGTAACTTGCCTTTGTATCAATCATCCCATTTTTTTCAACAAATAAAAAGCTTTGCAATAGTATTGGAATTAGGATACTTGCTCCAATCCCCACTGCTGCAACGCCAGAAGCATTCGAAAAGGTCGCCAGCAATCCACGTTTTTTTGTATCACGGGTAGACAATGCCACTAAAGAGCTATGCGACGTATAAAAAAACGGATACGCAACTGCATAGTATAAATTATAGGAAACTGCAATCCACAACATCTGCATCGTTGGACTATTATTTGTGGGTGTTAAAAACAGTAATGCGATTGCAATTGTTACTAACGGTGCTGACAGCAAGAGATAAGGTCTTGCTTTTCCTTGGGATGTTCTGGTATTATCGATCAATCGTCCCACCAATAGATTTCCAAGAACTACAAAAATAACTGAAATCATGGGCAGTAATGCTGAAAATATTCCAAATCTTGAGGTATCCGTCCATCCTAGTACATCAGAATAGTAACGGTTTAGGTAAGATGAAAAAATCGCATTTGAAATAAACGCACAAAATGGCCCAATAAAATAACCCATCACCATTTCCTTGGGTCTTACATTTGCAGAGGTTATCCTCGTTTTTACCAGTGGATTGTCAAATATTTCTTTAATACTCATAATTATGTCCTTCCTATTTTACGTCTGGTTGCAAAAATCCTTTATCCTATACGGTTATATTACCAATCTCGTTTAGCATATGTTTATATCTTTTGCAACTGTATAAGCAGAATGTTACTGTTTGTATAGTACCAGTATATATTTAATATTTTGTAATGCATATCTTTGCCGTAAACAGTCAATTAAAAAACGTGTATTGTGTCATTTTAATACAGCCGGGATTATTCTTAAATAACACTTAACTTCAATTTCATAAATAAAAACACTAAAAAACTGCCACCTATAAGTGACAGTTTTTATTATTTCTAACAAGTGATTCAACTTGTTGTTTCATCATATTTCTGTTCTGTTAATGGAATTAAAACTCTTAATTCAAACCATCCGTTTTTTGCATTGATGGTAACAGATCCGTCATACTTTTTAACCGTATTTCGAATACTTTTTAGTCCAAATCCGTGATATCTCTTATCTTTCTTGGTCGTTGTAGGCAGACCATTTTCAAAAATGAGTTCCTCATTATAGCAATTTTCTACCCTGATTCTTAAAAATCCTTTTTGTTTCGTAACCGTCAGATGTATCAATCTTTTCTCTTTTTTATCTATTTTGCTGACACTTTCAATGGCATTATCCAGCATATTCCCAAACAATGTACTAATGTCCATATTATCTATAAAATCAACTGCTGTACCATCCGCTACGCAGGTCAGCTCAATCCAGTTGTTTTGACAATAAATTGATTTTGCGGTTAATATGGTGTCTAAAATCTTATTCCCAGTTTTATTTTGCGCTTCATATATTTTTATTTCTTGTTCCATCTGATTTAAATAGTCTATACTATCCTTTGCATTTGCTTCTTGTTTCAGTATCGCTATCTGATATTTCAAATCATGATATTTATGATTAATTGCTTCAATACTCTTTTCCATCATTTCATAATTGTTATATTGCATACTTAACATATCCTGGAGTTTCTCAACCTCCAACCTCATATTCAATTCTCCCAGCTGAACATGATATGCATATAATATCGCAACTCCACCTAAATCAACCAGTGTTCTTATTATAAATATTTCTTTTACAAACTGACTGCTAAACAGAGAGCCACCTATGATATAGCTCATGTTGCTAATCGAAAAAATTGCCAAGCCTATTACTGTGACGGATAG
>JAFACO010000264.1 GCA_023425485.1 Bacillota bacterium | reverse complement strand
ACGTACATGTTTATGTTATAAATTAGTGAAATTTACCTTAAATGTAATATGAACAGCCCGCCTTTATTTAGTCTTTATTCGTTTATTATTATCTATTCCATGTTCTATAATTCTAACAAATGCTAGCGTTTTCCGTATTTTAAAATCATACATTGTGTACATATATAAATTTCTCACATAAAATATCTGGCAATTTATAAAATATGGTAGTATAATGTAAAAACACTAAATATTGTATTCAAAAGAAAGGAAGTGAGCGAAATGTTATCCCAAGTAAGAGAAACATTATTAAATTATCTGATTACTGTATTACCAGAATTGACTGCCTCATTAATTATATTTTTTTTATTCTTCATGCTACTTTTACTTTATTACCGATTTATTTATTTTAGATTTAGAGTTCATCTCCCTCCGGAGTTCACAAGTTCCTCTGACAATCTAGGTCACCGTGAATGGGAGCAACAGATGGCTAATTTGGCAGAAAG
This sequence comes from Bacillota bacterium, assembly GCA_023425485.1. Taxonomy (GTDB): domain Bacteria; phylum Bacillota; class Clostridia; order Lachnospirales; family Lachnospiraceae; genus Mobilitalea. The sequence continues at coordinate 3,140 of JAFACO010000264.1, read as the reverse complement.
CCATAAACATGTTAAGTTATCAAGTTTTAATTTCATGTTAGTCAACTCTAACAAAATTGCCTACAAACGATTAAAACGAATCAGAAAAAATATATCTGAGATATCCTCGGATATCATATCTTTAATACCTGCTGCCCGTTGGTTATTTGATAATTTTCAAATGATGTATCGAGAAATTAAGAAAGTAAGAATCTCTGGAACTAGTTATGAGGTTCTGCCAATCCTTCAGTCCAAGGAGTACCGAGGCTATCCTCGAATTTATGTGGTTGCTAAGAAGATGGTAGCTCTTTCCGGAGGACATCTGGATGAGACGAATATTTCTATTATGATGAATGCCTATCAAAAAGAAATTTCGTTAACCGACAAAGAGATCTGGGTTCTGCCAGAAATGATAGGCTTCTGTCTGTTGGAGAGCATTATTGAAGTATCAGAAGATATCGTACATATAATGAAGATCAAATCAAAGGCTGATAAATTTGTAAAGAAAAAGTTAGCAGTCGGGCAAGGTATCCCGGATATCACTTCCCTGCTTTGCGATATAGATTCAGACTGTAAAAATAATTACTCCTTCCACGCTCATGTTATTTATCTTTTAAGAAGTATGTCCTTTGAAGATGAAGCCATACAAAGATATGTATCCTATCATTTTAAAATAAAAGGAAAGCACTTCATTCCCTCAAGAGTATTTTCAGAAGAAGGCAAGCTTGAATCCTTCCTTGAGTCAAATATCCATTCCTTTATCTCCAGTCTTAGAGAAATTAACGAAGTAGATGAAGAAAAGTTTTTTGAAGAGTTTTCCATCCTTGAACGTATCTTATCAAAAGATCCAGATGGGATTTATTCTAAAATGGATTCTGAGAGCAGAGGCATCTATCGTGGTGAAATCGTAAAACTTTCACTAAAATATAGAATTGATGAAGATAAGATAGCTGAAGATTGTCTAGCACTTGCTATGGAGGGCAGAAAGGATTTACATGGTTCACGTCATGTAGGTGCTTATCTTTTAGAAAACGGACATGCCCTATTAAAGGCGAAAATATTAGACAAGCCAATACCCAAAAAATTAAGCAAAAAGCAAAATGTCAAAGGCTTCTTATATTTTCTATGTACTTTTTTAATTCTTTCATCCCTTTGCCTTTTTATCAGCTATACGATGAGCACTCAAGGAAACATTGATAATTTATCCATGCACCTAATTGTTCTAGTGATTGCTCTTCCACTGCTTCTTGGAATAGCCTTAGAAATAACAAATCATATTTTCACAAGACGACTGCCTGTGAAGAAGCTACCCTCCCTTGATTATTTGAAGGGTATTCCCGATGCTGCTAGAACCTTTGTCGTAATGCCTGTAATTGTTAGTTCAAAGGAGCAATGTAACGAGTACTTAGACCGACTTGAAAAACACTATTTAGCAAACCGACAATCCAATCTATACTTTGCAATTCTGGCAGATTTTGAAGACTCACCAAAACTTATTATGCCAAAAGACCAAGTTCTAAGGCAGACACTTATCAATCGGGTTCATGAGCTTAACGAGCTTTATCCCTCCGACCACCAGAAATTTTCCCTATTTATCAGGAGCCGTAAGTGGAACAAATCAGAAGGCTGCTATATGTGCTGGGAGCGTAAAAGAGGAAAATTAGAGGAGTTCAACAGTTTACTTCGTGGAAACAGAAAAGAAAATACGAGTTTTTCGACCTTATTATGTGACAAACAATTACTTGATACCTTTAAGTATGTTATTACCTTAGATGCCGATTCAACTCTCATTCGTGATAATGCTGCTAAATTTGTAGGATTGATTGACCATCCACTGAATAAGCCAGTTATTAATCCTGTAAGTAGAAAGGTAGTGGAAGGTTATGGCATTATTCAACCTACAATTCGAAATCATATTGTGGATAAGAAAAGCAGCCGTTTCCCCGAAATATTTGGAGGAGAGTCGGGCTTAGCTCATTATTCAGCAGTAATCTCCGATATTTATCAGGATATCTTTAAAGAAGGAGTCTATACCGGAAAAGGTATCTATGATATCGAAGCCTTTCATCGTATCCTGGACAATACCATACCTGAGAATAGTATTTTAAGTCATGACCTGCTGGAAAGCTGTTATGTTAGAACTGCTTTTTCCAGTAGTGTAAATATAATGGACACCTTCCCCAGCAGCGTTCTATCCTTTACGAAAAGAGAACACAGATGGATAAGGGGTGACTGGCAGCTGTTACCTTGGTTGTTCATGAATAAGACCCCAAACGGAAGAACCATGAATGCTATATCCAAATGGAAAATGTTTGATAATTTAAGACGCAGTTTAGTGCCCATGAGTAAGACTCTCTTTATCCTATTAAACTTAGCCCTATTACCAAATGTTTATTATCTATGGTTACCTTTTGTGTTCTTCTCGGATCTACTAACCCTAGTTACTTTGTTGGTTGCGATTATTACTCAAAAGATAAAACGCCCTATGCTGGCTATCGTATACAAGGGTTTATTGAAAGAATTTAAAATCATATTTGAGCGAGCATTTCTGGAATTTGTTCTTATTCCTTATAGAGCCTATATTGCAACAGATGCCATAATTAGAACACTTTTTAGAGTAGTTGTAAGTAAAAAAGATTTACTGAAGTGGAATGCTTCAGAAACAGTAGATGCTTCTATAACCAACACAAAAAAAGGTTATTTCCTTCATATGTGGAGTTCCCTTGTTCCAGCTGCCGTTCTCTTTACACTGTTGGTAACAAAAGAAGTCACCGTTCCAGGTCTTGTATTATTTGGGTTGATTATAGTTACTTGGAGTGTCTCTTTTCTCATTGCATATTACATAAGCCAACCAAGAAAGCAAACTCCACCCTCAGAACAATCAGAGCAGAAAGAATTGCTGCTAGAGACAGCTCGTAGAACTTGGAGATTCTTTAAAGATCACGGCACAAAAGAAAATAACTGGTTATGTCCTGATAATTATCAGATTGCCTATGTTGAAAAAATCAGTGATAAGACCTCCCCTACAAATATTGGCCTTCAATTTCTTTCAATTTTAACTGCAAGGGATCTTGGCTATGAAACCTTAGGTTCAACTATAGAATTAATAGAAAATTTACTGAACACCGTAGTTAAACTGCCTAAATGGAAAGGGCATCTTT
>JAFACO010000087.1 GCA_023425485.1 Bacillota bacterium | reverse complement strand
AAATTATAAAGTGAAAAAAGAACCTTTCCTTCGTGTGGTAAAAAAAAGTGAGATATCCTTTGGTAAGAATTTATTATTATCCTTGTTAGCAGTATTTGCAGCAATTGTAGCTGGTGGACTCTTCATCCTTGCCATTGGTGAAAATCCATTTAAAATCTATGCAGCAATTGTCCATGGTGCCTGGAGAAGCGAATTGGCAATTAAGGGAACTATTAAAATTGCAATACCCTTACTGATAGCAGCAATTGGTATAACTCCAGCTTTTAAAATGAAATTCTGGAACATTGGTGCTGAAGGACAGATTATTATGGGTGGTGTTTTTGCTACCTACTTTGCATTGTTCTTCGATCATCTTCCGCATGTATTACTGTTAGTTCTCATGTTTGTAGCAGGCTTGATTGGTGGTGGCCTATGGGGACTAATTCCCGCTTATTTTAAGACAAAATACAATACCAACGAAACCTTATTTACTTTAATGTTAAATTATATTGCCTTGTATATTATTAAATATCTAACAGAAGGTCCCTGGAAAGATCCCAGCTCCTCTGGGTTTCCAAAGATTGCAACCTTTGCAAAGAATTCCAGATTAGATCAGGTCTTCGGAGTACATGCAGGCTGGGTTATCGGTATCATCCTTGTTGTAGTTGTTTTTATTTATATTAACTATACAAAACAAGGTTATGAGATTAGTGTAGTTGGTGAGAGTCCAAATACAGCTCGTTATGCAGGTATGAACGTTAAGAAAATTGTAATTAGAACTATGTTTTTAAGTGGTGCGATATGCGGTATCGCCGGTATGACTCAGGTTACCGGTGCGGCATTTACCTTGGGGGAAGGTGTTGCCGGAGGTGTCGGTTTCACAGCGATTACCGTAGCATGGCTGGCAAGATTAAATCCAATTGTTATTTTAGTTGTAACCGTATTATTTAGTATGCTGGAAAAGGGTTGCAGTGTTATGCAAAGTGCCTTTGGCTTATCTTCTTCTGTATCCAGCGTTTTACAGGGAATTATCTTGTTCTTTATTCTTGGTTTTGACTTCTTTACTCGTTATAAACTTACTTTTAAAAAGTTAGGTCCAGTTAAGGAATAAATAAGAAAGGCATGGTTATTATGATTATTAATTTTTTATTTGCAGCAATAAAAGCAGGTACTCCGCTGCTGTTTGGTACAACGGGTGAGATTATGACTCAAAAGTCAGGTAATCTTAACCTCGGTGTGGAAGGCATGATGTACATGGGAGCGTTTTTGGGTTTCTTTACTGCATTTCATACCGGTAATCTTGGATTAGCATTACTTTCATCTTTTGCTATCGGTGTACTGGCAGCATTTATTTATGCAGTTTTAACAGTTAGCCTTTTAGCTAATCAGAATGTAACGGGTCTTACCTTAACGATATTTGGCATTGGTATTGCAAAGTTCTTTGGAGAATTAATGATTAGTGATGCAGGAGGTTCACCTGTTCTTTCAGAGAAATTCATGAAATCTGTATCGGAACAGCCTCTGCCACTACTTGGAGACATACCAGTGCTCGGCAAATTACTTTTTTCACATAATCCCTTGGTGTATTTATCTATTTTTGTTGCTGTTCTATGTACGGTTTATATGCTAAGGACAAAAAGTGGCCTCAAAATGCGTGCCACTGGTGAAAATCCTGCCGCAGCCGATGCAGCTGGAATTAACGTAACGCTAGTTAAATATCTTCATATTATGTTGGGTGGTGGTATCTGCGGGTTAGGCGGAGCATATTTATCACTGATTAATGGTGGTGGTGTATGGAACAATACAGGTGTTGTAAATGGACAGGGCTGGATTTCTGTTGCGCTTGTAATATTTGCTAGTTGGAATCCAGTAAAGGCAATCTTTGGTTCGTTAATCTTTGGAGCCTTCAGTGTGCTTCAGTTCTATGTACCTAAGAATATCATTGTTATTCCAAACGCTTTTTATGTAATGCTTCCATTTTTAATTACAACTTTAGTTTTGATTATTACTTCCATGCAAAAATCCAAGGAAGGCTCACAACCGGCTGGTTGCGGAGTTAATTATTTTAGAGAAGAACGTTAACGGATAAAAAATAGAGTCTTACATCCTTAGAGTAAAGGATCTAAGACTCTATTTTTATGCGCCTTACAATGCGAACTAACTAATGATTAAACGTCTCTAGTCGATCTATGTAACTGGAAGGCTGGTCAATAGAAATAAGTTTATGTTCTCCTCAATCGCGGTTTTATAATTATGATAAAAGCCGCTTGGAGTAATAATATAATGACATAGCATAATTTGGTTATGTACAATACAAATGAGTATTTGAAGATTTCAAAATATTTCGACAATAATTCTAGTCAACAAAACATAACATTCTACAAATTTTTCTATTTAATTTCCAATATTTACTTGATATTTAATATATTTATTATATAATAAGACAAATGACACTAGTATCATAACTTAACTAATAAACTATTCATAAATAAACACTTTTGATTTCGGTTATTGGGAGGTGAGGACAATGTGTTTTTAGGTAAAACAGTTAATTAATATTTACGCAAGAAATCTAACAACTTGATAGTAATCAATTTTGTAATTATTTTTATAAAAAATGACCATATGGAACTATATAATTTTATTGTTGCTATATGGATATTTTTAGTTAATCCGGGTCAAATGAAAACAAATTAAAATATATAAAGGAGATTTATTATGCTGAAAAAAAGTAAAATATTGTTGGTCGCATTTTTGTTGTCAATTTTATTGTTTTCTAACATTAATACAGAAAATGTATACGCTGCTGAGCCATGTCAACATCCTTCTTTAAAATGGGATGGTACTTATTATAATTCTTCTTGGCATGATTATAATGGTTTTTGTACACAAGACAGATATAAACGCTATGCATGCACTACAACTGGTTGTTATTATTCAACATATATTCAATATGAAACATATGCACAAGCACATAGTATAACTACCGTTGATGGAGGACATTCTGGAGCTAATAAACATTTATTCAAAAATGTATGTTCTAGGTGCGGATATCTCAAATCATCTTTCACAAATACCTGCTCTGGACCACCTTGTACTATTCCATACTAATTAATATTTAGTAACATTTGACCCGGTAATAAGATATCAATGCTGTGTTATTATAAGGACTTGAAATTATGTATTTTCGGTATTGCAGATTTAGTGAATTATAGACTTTCAAGAATTAAATTAATATAGAACCTAGTAAAATCAAAAAATAAAAAGGATAATTACTATGAATATAATTAGTATAAAGCAAATTATACGAAGACCAATACGTACCATACTTTTTGTTTTTTTATTAACGCTTTCTGCTATTGTTTTCTTCATAGCATGTGCATTATTTGCATCAGCAAAAAAAAGTACTTTAGAT
>JAFACO010000086.1 GCA_023425485.1 Bacillota bacterium | reverse complement strand
ATCCTGTTATCTTTACTGTTTTTAGGTTGTATCAATACGTGACCATGAAATGGTTTACGTATATAATACGGTTCGTGATATATCATCACTGACATATCTTAATGAAAAATCTATTGTAGTATCCGTTGGGATACTTTTGAGTCTCATGTGAAGACTCAAGTTTTTTAGAATTTTCAGGGTTGTTTCACTGTTCAATTATCAAGGTTCAAATTCTTAAAACCCTTATTTTATGGGGTTTCCAGAAGTTTTTCATTTCGCTTCAGCTACCGGTTGGCCGCGTCAGCAAAAAGAAGTATATCACCATACAAAGATAAAGTCAACATCTTTTTTCAACTTTTTTCTTGCCAATTTATGGTTATTCTTTTCTGCGTGTCATAATATGAGAATGACCACCTTCTAATCACTTGCATTAGAGTGTGGTCACCTTATATACATGCCTATACTTCCTAGTAAAATCTCTAGAAAACTATCTTGGTCGCATTCATGATAAACTTAAGAATAAAGTTATTATTATAGATAAGGCTTAATAAAGAATTATCCCCTATCATTTCTAACGCTTTCTGACCATATTCTGTACTGCCGAATACTGTAATGAGGATAAAGAACAACCATACTACAACTAAGCCATGAAACAATCCGGCAATCAGGCCACCCGTTTTATTTACCTCATTTAACAGTGGTAATTTACTTATAATATCTAAGGATAGGCAGATTACCCATAATAAAATTATGATTACAAGAAAAGTAATAGCAAACGCCATAGCATTAATGATTACTCCCGTTATATAACCTGAAACATACTCTTCAAAACTATCAATCGCCATAGCTTTATAGACTTTTGCATTGTTATTTTCAATCAAAGCATCTTTAATAGATTGAGGAAGCATAAGTCCCTCTATGATACTTACCTCTTCACTTGTCCCAGCTTCCTTCTCTGCTAAAGGTAGTATTTTTTCAACTTTTGAGGAAATTGCATTATAAATCTTATCATTTCCCTTCATAAAGTCATTCACATGCGGACTGATCCAGATTGTTAATACAACTGCAACCACCATGGAGCAAAGCGAAAAGATTGTTTTAATCAACCCCGCTTTCATTCCAATTAATGTGTTCCCCACTAAAATGGCTACTACTACGATCAATAACCAGTTCATTTCATCCTCCATCCTGCCCTATTAAGGCATGTTTCTATCATAAAATATATTTCATAACACTTTACTATATTTAATAAATATGTTTTTCCATCTCTAAATACATATAATTACGGGTATAGCCATGTAACTATTTTCAACCCATTAATATAAATAACTTTATTCCTGCAATTTAATTTCGTATATTTTTTCTCCGTCGGATAGAAAATAACGATCCAAATGATTGATTGGGTAAATCATTTCAATATTTGATTCAAAGGTAGTATGAAACTTAACTTTTCCATTTGTTTTTAATATGGAACAGGAAATGTTATCACTCATTACAATCTCATCCTTTGAAAGAAAGATATTTTCATAGTCCACCTTAAGAACTTGATTCAGTACCTTTTTCCCTTTTAAATCATATAGTACAATACTCTTTGATAGAGCATCCTGCGCTTGTAAAACAAAGCCCACATACTCTTCATTATATATAACACTCAGGATCTTTTTATCAAAATCCTCTTCATAAATTACATCTGGCAATTCCTCCATAGTATAGAGGCGAAAACCATTGTCTTTAAATACACACACAATGTCATTGCTTAAAAAGGTCACTTTAGGTGCAACTCCACCTTCCTCTAAGATATAACCTCCCACAAAATTATTTTTATGATTTTGTCCAACTTCTCCGTAATTATAAAAGGAAATATTATTAATCAGTGTTCCTCCTGTGTAGGTGAAGTAACTTAAAACCATTTTCTCTCCATCGTCTGATATGTCCAAATCAAGAGGGTAGCCTTCCCCATTTTCACTAGTCAATTTATTAGCAAGTTCGGTTCCATCTTTATCATACAAGATAGTTTTATTCCCCTCATCAGTATTCATTAAAACTGCAACAACACCCTGTGCTGCAACTTTTATTTTGCTAATATCATAAGGAGTTTTTATATTAATTACTTCACCGTCCTCATCATATAAATAAAAAATCTTTTTATTCTTATCTGCAATTGCGACATATTCCCCACAGGAATCAGTAATTGGATTAGTCATTTCATAGGAACCATTCCACTGCAGGCTACCGTCTTTGTTAATTGCCACCGCTCCATCCTTGCTGTATTTTACAATACTAGTGCCATAAGCCTGATATCCGACAGCGTTTATCGCAGAGGTTTCAACTGTTTCAATTATTTTGTAGTCATTGTATTCCCGGTTATATAAGGAATACAGGTAACTCGCACCGCCTATTACAAAAAATAGAAAGAGACTGATGATTACAGCTCTCCTTCTTCTTTTATATCTTTTTTTACGGTTCCCATACTCTCTTAGGGCTTGTCTATCATTTTCACTTGCCATAGTTTGCTCCCATATCAATGTGATTTAAAACGAGAAATGTATTACATTTATATTAACTTTGATTATACCTCATATTAATTGGGTTAGCACGCATTTTTTTCCTTTTTCATTTAAGAAAGGATTTACCTGCTTCTCATATTTAAAAAGATGCCAAAAAAGATAGAGCTATCCATCCTTTCGGCACCTTTTATATTATGGTACTATTAGCTTTTGTCCAACGTAGATGAGGTCTTGATCTGTCATATTATTAAGTCTCATAATTTCTTTCACCTTTGTATAGGTGTTATATAGCTTAAAGCTGACATCTGCTAAAGTATCCCCGGTCTTTACCACATAATAATTTACTTCTTTTTGAATAGCGGCTGCCTCTTCTGCTTCGGAATCCTCTGCTTTGGTATCTTCTTGGTTTTTGGCCGTATTGTCCTCTGCTACTTCTTCCGAATCTGGAACCTCTTCTTTCTTATCCTCTTGATCGTCTTTTACAACTTCCTCACTATCTACTGTATCGTCCTTGCCTGGATTCAATGGAGTAACTTCTCCTGGAACTACTACAACATCCAGGCTTTTGTCCTCTGGCTGTGCATTGT
>JAFACO010000068.1 GCA_023425485.1 Bacillota bacterium | reverse complement strand
ATATGTATGGGGTGGCACTCGTTTAGGTGCTGGCGTAGACTGTTCCGGTTTTACACAGCAGCTTTATAAGTTAATTGGATATTCAATCTCCAGAACCTCAAGAAGTCAAGCGGTTGGTGGAACAAAGATTAGTTCTTCCGAATTAAAACCGGGCGATTTGGTATTCTACGGAAGCTCAAGCTATATTAATCACGTAGCAATGTATATCGGTAATGGTCAGATTATACATGCAAGTAACAAGCGTGATGGTATTAAGATTTCCAATATGAATTATCGTACTCCAGTTAAGTATGTAAGATACATTAAAAACTAAATGTAATCAGTTGTACTTGAATACAGATTATAATATATAACATAATATAGAAAGATTAGCGCGTCGTATAAACTACGACGCGTTCTCTTTTGCCAATGATAGAATTAGTAGGCTGTGAAAATATCTTTGTCATGTTATCCATATATTGCGTTGAGAACAATGGAACGAATTAATGAAACGTTAATAAAAAGTATAGTCGGATAAGATTGACAGTTCCTTTGGCAAATTCTATAATATCGGTACTAGGACGAATTAAATCTTCATGGACAGGAGTATACTGAAATGGAAATTATTTTTTATTTTTTAGTTATGACACTGGGATTAGTGATATGGAGTATTAGCGCTGAGCATAGGGAAAAGAAAAATCTCTTAATCCGCCTAAAGGATCAATGGGGTATACCACCAGTGCAAGAATACTCCGCAGAAAAGTATGAGTCATTAAAGGTTTTCTATCAATCATTAAAAGATGAGACTAAGGATGTCGATGATATCACCTGGAATGACTTGGATATGGATGAGATATTTGAGCTTATAAATAATACTCAATGCTCCATTGGAGAAGAATATTTATATGCATTACTTCGTAAACCTTGCTTTTCGATTAAAGAATTAGAAGAGCGTGACCGTATTATTCAATACTTCTCAACCCATGAGCAGGAACGTATCTTATTGCAAACTAAATTAAATTTCATAGGTAAGTTCACACGAATTACAATATTTGATTATTTAAGTAGGGTGGATCAATTAAAGCCAAATAAAAACCTTCCTCATTATCTCATGAATTTGTCTCTTATTATTTCAATTGCACTTATTTTTGTAATACCGCAAGTTGGTGGGGTGTTAACCATATTGTGTATTGGTAATAATATAATGCAATATTATAGAGAAAAGCCGAAGATAGAACATTTTCTTTCTGTTTTTGCTTTTATTTGCCGTCTTCTTGATAGTGCGAAAGATATTTATCAGGCTGATATGCCAGAGTTAAGTGCTTATACCAGTTCACTCAAGGAAGACTGTGATAAATTTAAAGGGTTTAAAAGAGGAGCTGCCTTTGTTACAGCAAAAAAAGCAAGCGGTAACTTAATTGATATGGTATTTGATTATTTTCGTATGTTATTTCACATAGATCTCATTAAATTTAACTCTATGTTAGCTTTCTTCAAAGAAAATCGTACAACCTTTAATCGTATTTTTAAGAATATTGGATTATTAGACAGTATGATTGCAGTAGCGTCCTTTCGTGAGTCCCTGCCGTTTTATTCGCTGCCAGAATTAAGTAATGAGAAGAAAAGAAGCCTGAATGTGAAGGATTTATTCCATCCTTTAATCGGAGAACCGGTTCCAAATTCCATTGCAGAACAACATTCCGTATTAATTACTGGTTCCAATGCTTCGGGTAAATCAACCTTTATTAAAACGTTGGCAATAAATGCAATTTTGTCTCAAACAATTTATACCTCCACCAGTAAAAGTTATCAGGCTAATTGCTTTATGATTTATTCTTCCATGGCTTTAAAGGATAACTTATTTGATAAAGAGAGCTATTATATGGTAGAAATAAAGTCATTGCTTCGTATTCTTAATCGTGTGAATGAGGATTATCCAACACTAATCTTCATTGATGAAGTACTTCGTGGTACGAATACGCTAGAGAGAATTGCGGCATCTTCGAGAATTCTATCCTATTTATCAAAGAAGAATACAATGGTGTTCGCTGCAACCCATGATATTGAGCTTACCCAAATTCTTGAGAGAGAATATTCCAACTATCATTTCCAGGAAAGAATTGAAGAGAATGAAGTATTATTTGATTATAAGCTTTATGCAGGCAAAGCAATCTCAAAGAATGCAATTAAGCTGTTAGATATGCTGAAATTCCCCAAAGAAATTACCAGATCAGCGGAACAAGCGGCACAGGATTTCCTGGCAAAAGGTGAGTGGACTCACTAGAATATGAATTGCTTTGAATGTCATTCTGTAAAAGAAGTTGATTATGTAAAATAATAAAATATTGTTAATTATATATAGGAGGATGGTTTCATGAATGTAACGATTTATACGGATGGGTCTGCGAGAGGTAATCCAGATGGCCCAGGAGGTTACGGTACCATTCTGGTGTATGTGGATTCAAAGGGAGAAGTTCACGAGCGAGAATTTAGTGCAGGTTTTAAGAAGACTACGAACAACCGAATGGAACTTATGGCAGCAGTTGTTGGATTAGAAGCACTTACAAAACCCTGTAATGTCGTAATCTATTCCGACTCACAGTATCTGGTGAAAGCTTTTAAAGAACATTGGATTGATGGCTGGATAAAGAAAGGCTGGAAACGGAGCCAGAATGAACCTGTAAAGAATGTGGATATCTGGAAACGTCTGCTCAAAGCGATGGAACCGCATCAGGTTAACTACGAATGGGTCAGGGGACACAATGGTCATCCAATGAATGAACGCTGTGATATATTGGCAACAACAGCTGCGGACGGCAACAATTTATCAGACGATGTTATAAACGAATAACTATAACCTTAAAACCATTGCAATCAATTATCAGTATGCTATAATGTCGACAGACATTATAGCAGCGCCGAACGAAGAGAGTGCGCATAACTGGCACAAAGTGCCAATAGCATGTGTTTTTTACATGCTATAATTGTAATGGTTTTTCAATTTATATTACAAAGGAAGGTACTTCACCATGACCCAATTAACACCTATGATGCAGCAGTATATGCAAATTAAAGAACAATATAAGGATTGCATCTTATTTTATCGTTTGGGTGATTTTTATGAAATGTTCTTCGAGGACGCAACCACCTGCTCCAAGGAACTTGAAATTGTTCTAACTGGCAAGAGTATCGGTCAGGAAGAGCGTGCTCCGATGTGCGGTGTGCCTTATCATGCCGTAGAAGGGTATTTAAGCAAATTAGTCAGCAGAGGATATCGTGTAGCTATCTGTGAACAGGTTGAGGACCCAAAAGCCACGAAAGGGATTGTTAAGCGCGAGGTTGTTCGAATCGTAACACCGGGAACTAATTTAAATACCCAGGTGCTGGACGAATCTAAAAATAATTATTTAATGGCAATTGTACATACTACAAACGCATACGGGATATCCACTGTTGATGTTACAACAGGTGATTATTATGTAACCGAGGTGGATACGGAGCGCAAGCTGATGGATGAGATCTATAAATGGTCACCGTCTGAAATTATTAGCAATGACACATTCTTCGTATCCGGTGTTAACCTGGAACAGATAAAAAACATAGGTAATCTAACCCTTTCCCCGTTGGAACCTTGGTATTTTGACGATGCCTTGTGTGTCAGGGCTTTAAAAGAACATTTTAAAATAGGCACCATGGATGGCCTTGGGTTAAAGGATTATACCATTGGTGTAATTGCTGCCGGCTGTATCATGCAGTTTTTAACAGAGACTCAGAAGAGTTCGCTTTCCCATATTACAAAGATTACCCCCTATACTTACGAAAAGTACATGCTGCTGGACAGCTCGACTGTTAGAAATCTTGAAC
>JAFACO010000253.1 GCA_023425485.1 Bacillota bacterium | reverse complement strand
ATCACAGGCAATATCAATTACATGAACCACATTATCCTGACCTTCCTGGCTTCCGATCACATAGTTTAACCGTTCCTCCACAATGGCTCTTTCCTTATAGATACAGCAGCGCATGGTAGCCTTGGGGCCAGGGATTATCTTTCTTGGGACCTCATAGTAGGCATCCTTCACCCTATCTTTCATTGCAAGGCGGACCACTTCATTTATTATCTTATATTTAAGTTCCTGTACATCCGTATCAAACAATCTCATTTCAATCACTTCCTAATTGCAACTTAATAGAATACCACTGCTAAATCTTGCTTTATACCGCTACAGGTACATCTGTTTTCTCTACCGGAAGTTTTGGTTGTTGTTCATATAATATTTTCCAGGAATATTCCTTGAATAATTTATCATTTTTCACTTTATTTTTATATACATAATCTTCATACTTCATATCCTTGCAAAGGTATTCGGTTTCTATTGTATCATCCGTTTTTGAAAGACTACTTCCGACAAATAAGCAGAAACACCCTGCTTTCTTTATTTCACTGCTGCCAAAAGCCTCAACACTCTTATAATAATCACAATACTCACAATTTGACATATCCTTCAACTCCTTCTTCGCTTTCACACATATTGGATAAAGTAGGTTTCATTTATGCTGCCTTATCTACATTCTTCTTTTTGCTTTTTTCATTGTAATAGTATTTTAAATTACTATTTTCATCAATGTAAAATATACGATGAAATTTATTGAAATTTTGCCATCGTATTATTAGATACGGTTTTTTCAGCATAATTTCTTATGAAACAAGATGAAACGACAAGTCGTTTCACTTGTCATGAATAAAAAAGACTGATGCACTAATAATGCAACAGTCCTTATACTACTCTCTCAAATTTCAAATTTAATAATATCGTATTGAGAATATATTATGATCCATAATTGAGGGTAATAAATCATCATATTCCAAATTGCCCCTCCATATAGGCCAAGATCTGCAATCAAGGTATCTAGTGCATTAATTGATCTTGCATCTATAAACCAAACAACATATTCCTTAGTTTTTTCTTCTGTTTGCTTACTATAGTAAAAATAAGGTGTTTGTGATTCTTCGTCAAAATTAATGATCGAATTATTCTCATAAGCTAGATTATATACCGAATAAAGTGTAAGTGAATTAGCACTTGTCACTTCAGGAATATAGGGTAGCTCCCATTCGTATCCAATAATTGGCTTTCCCATTATTATTTTCTTCTTTGGAACCTGAGAAGCAATTAGATAATCCACCAATCTTGCTATATGATACATATTACAAACAGGTTCCGGCGGACCATAATTAGTACCCCATACAAATTGCAAAAATATTAAGCCATCTGCGTATTTACTAAACGCTTCATAATTCACCTTTTCAAAGATTACTTCATTATCAACTTGTTCAATATCGTAATTAATGGTCATGAAGAATAGTAAGCCTTCCTCATGAGTACGCTTATATATTTTCTCTGTGAAACTTAAATATAGAGATTGATTTTCTTCATTTAAATAATTAAAGATAAAATTAACACCGTAATATCCCTTATCCTTCATTAGCTTTATTGCATTATTAATAAGCTTCTCTTGATATTCTTCATTTAGCAAAATACTGGATGCTACCACAAAATTTGGTTTTCCTTGGAGTGATAGCGTTGTAAGTACCAATAAAGGAATTACACTATATTCTTTTGATTTTTTTATAATCTCTGAATCATCTTCTGCAACAATAATATCTCCCGTTTCTGTAGCTGTATAGTTTAGAATCGATATATAGGTCAAATTAGGTAATATTTTAAGAAGTGCATCTTCTTTGATAAATGGATAGGCAAATCCATTCGTAGTAATGCTCCCCCTGGTATTATAACTAATTACTATGGTTTCTCCTGGATATATATATTCCCGTTCAAAAAGAAAAGGATTATTTCTCAATAATTGCATAACAGAAACCTGATAAGCCTCTGCAATACCTAACAAAGTATCTCCCTGTTGTATCGTATGGGTTTGCTTAGGAATCGCAATTACTAACGCTTGACCTACCACCAGGTTATATGGATAAACCAACCCATTGTCATGTACTAATTTATCAACAGTAACCCCGTTTTTCTCTGCAATAGAATAAATATTATCTCCTTGTTGAACTACATATATCTCCATACTATCCTCAAATTGCACGTTGTTATAAATATATGATAGTTAGGGATAAATATTTAACATTTCTTCAAAAGCTAAGTATTTAATATATAGTTTTAAGAATTCCTAACGCCTCACCAATACTGCCCCCTGCTTTAATATAAGCTTTTATTTTCTTCTGCAAAGAAGTATTCTCTGGCATTTCATCCATGTTTATATCTCTATTTTGATATACCATTTCTGTTATCCCCATTTCATTAGGCTCAGTTCTAACGATACCGGATGTATCTTGTTTGAATACCCATTCAACAAAACCCATAGAATCTGGCTTGGTTTCTACGATTTCAAACATATTTTGAAAACTTACAATGTTTGAGGTGTTCGGTAATAGTTCCTTTAATGCAGGAGCTAAAAGCCAGGAATCACATATATATTTAGAGTTTGAATACTCTGAAAAAAACTTTGCCATAAAATCCTTTGCTAATTTTAATGATTTAGCACATTTCTCACTGGATAAATCTGAATCAGACGGAATGTGTATGCTAATTGCTGGCTCATTGTTCCAGTTGATTAATTCATATTCAAGTTCACCAATTCTGAATAATTTCACAGATATCTGTCGTACTGTCCACCAACCTCTGTCAAATAAATAAGCCCCATTTTTCACATAACTTTCATTTATAAAACGGGTAAAACATTTCATAGTAGCTATATAAATATCTTCTGATATTCCCAGTTGTATGTATTTATCATAAGCTTCTAAGGCTCTATGTAACATGTAGGTCAGCATTTTAATTTGTCTTTCGTCCGGTGAAAACACTCCATACAATCGTAATACTGCATCACTATCAACGGAATCTCGCTCTGCAAGCTCATTTAATTGATCAAGTATAAATTTAAAATCAGAGCTGCTATAAAATGATAATACTTCATTGGTGACATTTGATTGCAAATCTATTGCCTTACATAGTTCTGTTATTGTCATTGTAAACCTCCTATTATTTTAATAATATAGCTTATTAGGGAAACCATCTGCATCAACAAACCCGTTTCATCAATCATAGGATTTTTAGAAATGGTCTCATAATTACCTTGACTTAAAATATTTGCAGTAACACCGAGCATATTGCATTAACTTAGGAATAATTCCGACAGTAAGAGGTTTAAATTTTTTACCTAAAATACTTTCATTTTTATTATATGCTTCAGCAACAGTATTAGCATAAACAGCTTTTCTGCTGGGAACTGGAAATATAGTCGGAGCTCTCTCTACTTATATTACTAGCATATGAATTAGGTCGTACATATTCATTTGTACTCTGTAATCCGATTACCATGTCCACTAGGAACTCATTGAAAATTGGATACGCCTTCACAATGTCTTCTAGTAAAATATACTTGTTATTAAAATATATAATCTAAATCATCCTTTACATATTATTAATATTATACATGAAAGAATATTGAACTTACAACAACCTTTAAAACACATACACTTATTCAGTTAACCTAAACAGTTGAACTATAGTTATTCACTTTCGTCCATACTTCATTAACGTGAAATTTACAGTGTAAAAAATTTATAAATAAGTCCTTGATTTTTACAAGTTTCAGTTGTATACTACATATAAACAATGTAGTAATTATTGTTTTAATATTATTTTCCACAAGGAGGGTATTTTATGCCAGTAATTTCAGTTAGAGTTACCAACGAAGAATATACAAAAATAATTAGTGACGCTGTCAAATCTAACTCGGTCTCAGAATATGTACACGATATACTATTTCCAGCTCGTATTTCCACAATTGCATCATTGAGAGCTTTAACAATAACTGAGGTATTAGAGAAGATTAAAAACCAGCATAAATCAGGAGAAATCAAAGAAATCCCTGAACTGTTTACATCTGAAGACTGGGCAACTTTCAACAATACAATTTCAATTGGGCGTATGTTTCGTATAGCATCAAAAAACAAACATTCAGAGGTGTCAAAAATAGTACGATTTGTTGAAAAAAAATCTGGGCAAGCAGCTAAATACCAAGTTTTATAATTACTTTTTTCTTATACTATAGGGCGGGAATTATTTCTCGCCCTATAGTATTTTAATTTGATATATATTTTTGTGAATTTATTTAATTAAAACACTTTAAGATGTTAAGCTGTGTATTTATATTTTATATTAACGGTCTGAAACGGTATAAAAATAATTTTCATGCTTTTCACAATTAAAAAAATGCCTAACCCCTTGGAATCAAGGCATTTAAGCACTTTAATTTGAAATGGAGCTATAAGGCGGAACTATAAAGAATTATTATGGTTGTTGGTGTTGTTTCAATATCAAATATAGAACAGTATTGATAATGAATAACTATTTAATGTATACTATTACTGGAAATTTAATGAAATTCGATGGGTTTTAAGTAAACAATTGGCGGTGATTTTAATATATATATATTTCATCTCAAAAGGAGTAAGATATGCAAATTAACAAATTATTGGATAAAAGTGAAGATTGGTTGCAGTATGCAATACGAGTAAATATTTTAAAGGAGAAAAAAGTAGATATTGTTGAATTGAAAAATACTGTCTTAAAGAACGATAAAATTAAATCTTATTTAAGTGATATTACATATTTCCATAATACTTTAGTACGTAATCATAAGAATCCGACATTGCCAATATATAAATTAATATTTTTATTAGATATTGGATTAGATTGTTCCGTTCCAGAAATTCAAGAAGCCATAAACCAAATCATGAAACATAAAGATAAAAATGGAATCTATAAATCTCTTACTAATATTCCGAAACATTATGGAGGAAGTGGTGAAGATACCTTTGGATGGTGTTTATGCGATGCCCCATTGCTTTTACATGCACTTATTAAAGCTGGTATAGATTATGAAACATATATCCAGCATGGTGTAGAATTTCTTGTTTCATTGTATGATAATAGCGGTTTTCCTTGTGTAGTTTCAAGTGAACTTGGCAAATTCAGAGGCCCAGGTCGAAAAGATGATTGTTGTCCTTATGCAACATTAATAATGCTTGATTTACTCACAAATATTCCTGATTATAAAAATGTAGATATTACCAACAATTTAGCTAATTACATTTTATCTTTATGGGAAAACAGTTTAGTAAAACATCCCTATATGTTTTATATGGGCACAGATTTCCGTAAATTGAAAGCACCTAATATTTGGTATGATATAGTAAGTGTTGTTAATGTTTTGAATAAATGTGACAATATTAAAGAAGACAAACGTTATCTAGAGATGAAAACCATAATTAAAAGCAAACAAGGAGAATATGGCTTCTTCACACCAGAGTCAATTTACCAGAAACTAAAAGATTGGGATTTTGGACAAAAGAAACAATCGTCACCTTACTTAACTTATTTATGCCTAAAATCACTTGAGCAAATATAAAGAGAGATCACATGAATAATCATAATTGTTAGGCGAATTAGGTTGAAGGAGTGTCCGAATACCATTCCTTAATCCAATTTACCATGTAGTTATGACACCTCTCATAGTCTTTAAGTGTCTATCTGCAATGTTTTCAGCATCATTTCAAACAAAAAAATTGTAGGAAATCCTTGTCGGATACCACCCTTAACCGATGGTAGTCGAACAACTTCCTACAATTTACAAATGCTGATATTCCTTGATTTCATCGACTTTTCCGATGGAGCTGAGGGGAGTTGAACCCCTGTCCGAAAGCCCATCCATTGCAGTTTCTCCCATTACAGTCAGTCTTTTATGCGAACCCGAAGTCCGCTGTTCCCTCCGCTAAGCGCCGACAGACAGGCTCTTAGTTTCGGTAGCTTCATGAATCTTCCATCACCTCAAAGCTTTGGTAATGGAGGGCCTCGCTAATTTGATGCCGAGTTCTTAAACCGCGAGTTGTTTAAGGTCGACAGCTGCCACTAGGCAGCGTACGCTAAATTTTCGTCTGCGTTTAATTTTAGTTCTAAGTTGATGACGCAGTCCTAGTCTGCGAATGGCTTCCACAATTTCTAAACCCCCGTCGAAACCAGTACAACCCCGTTAGGTAATTGTGATTATAAATAGGTTGCTTAGGAATTCGTCCTGCATTGCCTATTCATAATATCCGGTTTTAAACGCATTTATATCTTAATATATTTTATGATCTATGTCAATCTTTTGCAAATTGTTTTTCTTAAATGTTGTTGCCAAAACTTCCATTATCTATAAATAGCTTTTATAACTCATTTTATATTTCAATCATATTTATATTGCATCAGTTATGGTATAACTACCTATGCAATCTTTCTTTTTTAAATTATCTTTTTAATGCACCTTTGTGAACGTAGCTATCACTCTTTCGGCTTATAATTTTTAATAACCTCCAGACTTGGTAACGCATTACCCTCATAATCAAACAACGCCTGATTTGCCCACTCGTTACCTCCTGCACCCTGGTCGCCTATATAGGATCTTGCACTTTTACTTGCCCATTCACACTTTGGTACCGGAAGCCATCCTGGTTCCCAGTAGTAAAATCCTTTTCCTCTATGTTCTGGTACCTCTTCAATGACCTTTAGTATATCCGCAATAAATTTACACTGCCCTTCTTTCGTCATTTCATAATCTAATTTTTCAACCAGATGAGGTTTGGTTGCCATACCCTTTCTTTCTTCTGGAGAAAGCATTTCATGTTCAGCATAGTCC
>JAFACO010000015.1 GCA_023425485.1 Bacillota bacterium | reverse complement strand
ACATTCAAAGTAAGGCTTACTACCTGAAAAAGTTTTTTTAGGAAAAGGTACAGTCTCCATAATAAAGTGAGTAAGAGACTCTAAATCAGTCAAAGCCTTTCCGTAGTTTTCTAGAACTTTATCCGTCTTCATATTAACAACAATGCTAATCTTCTGTTTCAGATGATCATAAGCAATCACTTTATCATAAAGCATCAGGTCAAAATCGGGAAAATCACTTTCCGTTAGTTTAAGGATCGGTTCTGCATAAGCAATCATCCCATAGGAAAAATATCCGACTAACCCACCTGTAAAAGGCGGCATATCAGTTAGCTTAGGAGCTTTGTACTTCTCAAGTAATTCTCTTAATACCTCAAAAGGAGTCTCTGTAGGTATTACTTTTTCTTCACCATCCTGAATCGTTACTTTTTTGTTCTTACAGGCGATATGTAGGATTGGGTCAAAACCTAGAAAGGAATATCTACCCCACTTTTCACCACCTTCAATGCTTTCCAACAAGTAATAGCGTTTACTGATCTGTGAAATTTTTCGTAATAGTGTAATAGGAGTTATAATGTCTGCGTAGATTTCTTTACAGATCGGAATAATACTGTACTCTTTTGCAAGAACTTCAATTTCATTACTGCTCGGTGTAATCATTGTCACATACCTTTTTCATTGATGGGATGAAAAATCCTTTCCTTTTTATTTGATATAGTTCTTTGATGTCTGCTGATGTACCGTTAAAAAGGTATAAAAAAAGCCTCTGTCTCTGTAATTTACAGGGACAAAAGCTACTAACTTCTGCGGTACCACCCGGTTTGATGTATAAATACATCCTCTCATTTTGCATACCATCATATGCACCCCACTGATAACGGAAAGGGTTCCCGTAAGCGCCTACTCTCTAATGATTTGGGGGTTCCCTCACAAGTCCATTCAGAAATATTCTTGTAACCGCATTCCCACCAACAGCGGCTCTCTGTATACAAATAATATATCTTACTTCTCTTGCTCATCGGTTTTATATATTAATCGCATTATAGCAATGTACAATTTGCTTTGTCAATAGGTTTTTTTAGAATATTTATACTTTTATTGCAAATAATACAACTATTTTCAAATCAAAATATTTAGTAAACAATTTTAAATTCATTGTAGCTGCTGTACTATTATCATTTTATACTTTATTCATAGGTTATATCTATAATATAATTTTTGTTTAATTATTTATGTGCATGTATATTAATAATCATTTCCCATAATTATACATTTTGTGAGCTGATAACTATTTCACATAAAATAAAATAATAATTTTTAAACCCTAGCAAACTTAATTTAATAAAAATAATAACGTTAAAACTTTCCACATCAAAGTTTTATTAGATTTTAACTGTGAATTTTAATGCATTTTTAATAAACTATACTGCTAATAATTGTTGACATTAGAGTATAAATAAGTTATATTAGTAACAACTTGGAGCTTTTCTGGAAGGTGTTTCAGAGGCATAAAACAGAAGATTTTATTTAGTTTAATATAAATGAAACCATAGATAAAAACATTAATGTTAACACTACGATTCATAATTCCGGAAGATAATTCAAATTTGATTACTGTTCGTTTTAATACGTAACAGTCAAGCCGTTTTATGGTTTGTTAAATTGTAATTAAGCCGATATCTTGGAGGAATCTAAGTATATCGGCTTTTATAATAAGGAGGTTTATCCTTCGAGGAATAAGGAGAATTAAATATGTCTAAGAAAGTTGCTATTCTAATGGGAAGTGACAGTGACCTCCCAATCGTAAAAGGGGCTATTCAAACATTAAAAAACTTTAATATTCAAGTTGAAGTTCATGTAATGAGTGCTCATCGTACCCCAAAGCAAGCCTGCGATTTTTCTTCTTCCGCAAGAACAAACGGTTTTGGAGTAATTATATGTGCAGCAGGTAAAGCGGCGCATCTAGCAGGTATTATTGCTGCCCATACCACTCTCCCAGTAATTGGTCTTCCAATTAAATCATCCACTCTTGATGGGTTGGACGCACTTCTATCTACCGTACAAATGCCAAAGGGTATCCCTGTTGCAACTGTAGCTATCGATGGTGCTGATAATGCAGCAATACTTGCAGCTCAAATTCTTGCAGTACAGGATGACCAGCTCTCAAATCAATTAGAGCAAATGAAACAGGATATGGTAGAGGAAGTTATAGCAAAAGATACACAGTTACAAGCTTCGCTATAATGGAATTTTTCACATAAGTAATCTCACGCTCCTGCGAATATCGCACCACGCGTACATCCAGCAAGTAATAATTATGTAATTGCAGTTATAAAATCTAAGAAATGGAGTAATGCAAATGGGATTAATCAAAGACGAATATCTACAAAAAATGATTTTATCAGAAGAATTAACAAAAATTCTTACTAACAGCAAAAAAGTTATTATCCCCACATCAAAAGAAGAATTAATTAAACTTAGCTTTGGACCAGAAAATAAGGATTTATATGAAGTAGCTTATGACATTCCTGGTAAAGGTTTAATTCAGGAAGCAACTGTAACTCGTTGTAAGAATGGTGTTGCTATTAATTATTTAGAAGACTATATGCGTCGTCGTGATCCAGACTGTACCGTAATTGGTGATCAGTTGGATACAGATAAGCCAAGATATAACAATTTGTTCGGAAAGGATTTTGCGGAACTACGCCAAGAAACCTTTGATTGGCTTTCCAATGAGGAGTTAATTGTTCTTCCTTTTATGTCTGGTTCCTATGAATATGGATATGATTCCCTTCTTGTTGCGCCTGCTAATGCTGGATTCTTCGCTTGCGGCCTTGCAGAATTACAGGGCTTCTTAAATATTGAAGAAATGAAACCTGGATTTAAGCCTAAGGCAGTTGTATATCTTGCACCACCCTTCCGTCATACACATTTTAATGGAAAACAAATCGTTGTTCACAATCGTCTGGATTCCGTACATGAGGTGTTTGCTTATAACCTATATCCAGGCCCAAGTGCAAAAAAAGGTATCTATGGTGTGCTCCTTAATATCGGTGAGCGTGAAAATTGGTTAACTGCACATGCTTCTACTGTTAAAGTAATTACCCCCTATGATAATGAAATCGTTATCATGCATGAAGGTGCCTCCGGTGGTGGTAAGAGTGAAATGATTGAAGCAGCACATAGAGCTCCTGACGGTAGACTTGTATTAGGCGAAAATCTATCAACCGGTGAAAAATTCTATTTTGAATTGTCTGAATCCTGCGAACTTCGTCCAGTGACAGATGATATGGCCCTCTGCCACCCAAGCATACAAAACGACAGTAAGAAACTTGTAGTACAGGATGCTGAAAATGGCTGGTTCTTAAGATTGGATCATGTAAAGGCATATGGAACCTCTCCTGCATATGAGAAAATATTTACCCAACCAAGTGAACCTTTAGTATTCCTAAATATTCAAGCTGTTCCTAATTCGACCTGCTTAGTTTGGGAACATACCATGGATAGTAATGGTAAACCATGTCCTAATCCAAGAGCTATTCTTCCAAGAAGATTAATTCCTGATATTGTATCAGAACCAGTTGAGGTTGATGTAAGAAGCTTTGGAGTTAGAACACCACCTTGCACCAGAGATAATCCATCCTATGGTATTTTAGGTATGGTTCATATTCTCCCTCCGGCTCTTGCATGGTTATGGAGACTTGTAGCACCTAGAGGATTTAATAATCCAAGTATTATTGGCGGTACAGGAATGGTAAGTGAAGGTGTTGGTACTTACTGGCCATTTGCAACTGGCAAAATGGTTAAGCAGGCTAATCTTTTACTTGAGCAAATTGTTAATTGCACCAGCACAAGATATGTCCTTATTCCTAATCAACATATCGGTGTTTATAAAGTAAGTTTCAATCCACAATGGGTTGCTAGAGAATATATTGCAAGACGTGGTGGTGCTAAGTTTAAGGTGGATCATTTAGTAGAAGCTCGTTGTGCTCTTCTTGGTTATGGACTTGATTCTCTTAAAGTTGATGGTCAGTACATTAGAAAAGCATTCCTTCAGCCAGAAAGACAACAGGAAGTTGGAACAGACGGTTATGATGCTGGAGCTGCTATCTTAATCGACTTCTTTAAACAAGAAGCATCCAAATTTAATACCGAAGAATTACATCCGCTTGGAAGACAGATTATTGAATGCCTGTTACGTGATGCTCCATTACAGGATTATCTTGATTTAATTCCTATGAGATATTAGTTCCAAACTGTTCGCAACTAATTAGAATATTATATAATTATCCTTAGAAAGCTTCCTTTCTAAGGATAATTTTTTGTATAATAGGAAATTCCTCGGAATTTCCTATTATACAAAAAGCCCTTTGGGTGATGATGCGCAGCTTCGCGCGCGGAACAAAAGGTGTGCTTTAAAAATCTTCGAAATCGAAAGTGTACATAGCACACTTTTGCTCTACAATAAATGACAGATGGGTTTACCTGCAATTTATTCCAGTTTGATGAGAGCCAAACAAGGAAAAAACAGCAGCTTTTTGACCTGGTTCTGACTAGTACAGTTTTTTGTATTTCACTTATTTATCACGTATTAAAAAGGCTACAGCAAGTGATTTTATTCCTTTGCAGTAGCCTTTTTAATTTCCCCTATTAATTATTTATTTCATTGCTATTCATTCATTTATTAATAAAACCTAATCCATGTTATCATAAACCGGTCTTATTTCAAAGTACAAACAACCTTTCCATCTGCAGATGGTGTTATTACTGTATCATTTCCAGCAACTTCAAAACTTCCGTTATCAACTGCAGCTAAATCAGATACATTAACAAGCACGACCTTGTAATTCTTTGAAGATTTCACATCAATGGTAATTGTCTTACCGCTCTTAAGAATTTCTGCATTCACTGTAAGAACAGCTTTATCGTCATAAACAACAGTTGTTGCAGGAGTATTATCAATTAATTCGTACGCTTTTAAGATTACGTTATCAGAGTAATCATAAACTGCATCCTCATCCTTCGCTCCCACTGCTATGATACTTCCTTCTTTTACAAGTAAAGGAATGCTTAAATAATCGTGTTTCTCTTTATACCAGGTACTACCCTGCTTCGCTTCTCCAGTAAGGAAATTCGTCCATTTACCTGTTGGCAAATAGTACTGTGCAATTCCTTCATCGTTGAAAATTGGTGCTACAAGTAAAGAATCACCTAGGATATATTGTTTATCTAAATAAGAACAGGTCGGATCTGAGGTATATTCCATTACCATACTTCTCATAGAAGGAATACCTACTTTAGCAGTCTCAATTGCATTACGATATAGATATGGCATTAAGGATGCTTTTAATCTGGTAAAGAACTTAACTACTGCTACTGACTCCTCATCATATGCCCATGGCACACGGTAGGAGGAACTTCCATGTAAACGGGAATGGGTGGATAATAAACCGAATGCACACCAACGCTTATATACGTCAGGTGTTGAAGTGCTTTCAAAGCCACCGATATCATGGCTCCAATAACCAAAGCCTGACATTGTAAGGGAAAG
>JAFACO010000002.1 GCA_023425485.1 Bacillota bacterium | reverse complement strand
TATGACCAGAATGGATCTTTCAAGAATAATCTATGATCAGGAAGGTCTGGATTTGGATGATACAGTCGTACAGCTTCCTACTCCGACACCAAAGCCTACCAAAGCTCCAGTGGTTAATCCAAATGATGTTACACCAGTCGCAGATCCAACCCCTACACCAATTCCAATTGACACCTCTCCTAATGTAATGGACATTGATTTTAATGCTCTTGCAGCGGCAGAGGATAATGATACAATAAAATCTTTACATGAGTATTTTGCAAATATTACTCCTACCAACAAGAATGAATATACAGGAATGTTTGAGGGTTATAATCTGATTATGTTGACTGCAGAAGGATTTTCAATGCATGCAATCAGTAAGGAGAAAACGCCAACACTTTATAAATTAACACATGAAGGCTTTGTGTTTAATAATTTCTATACTGCTTTATGGCAGACCAGTACCAGTGATGGGGAATTTGTTGCGATGAATGGAATCGTACCGGTTGGTACCCGAAACATGTATCAGGGCAGAAATAATTTATGGCCATTTTCTTTGGGTAATCAGTTTGATTTATTAGGTGTTAAGAGCAAGGCATATCATGCACACACCTATGATTACTATCAAAGAGATTTAACGCACCCGAACCTAGGATACGTTTATAAAGGTAAGGGAAATGGACTTGTATTGGAGCATCCGGATGTTTGGCCGGAATCAGATTTAGAAATGATTAATGCTTCTGTAGATGAGTATATTAACGAGGATCGATTCCATGTATATTATATGACAGTTAGCGGTCATATGAATTATTCCTTTACCGGTAATATGATGTCCTATAAAAATCGTGAATTGGTAGCTGACTTACCATATTCTGATGATGTGAAAGCCTATATTTCCTGTCAGATTGAGCTTGATAAAGCCTTAGAGCAATTAATTAAGAAATTAGAAGAAGCTGGTGTGGCAGATAAAACTGTAATTGCATTAAGTGCGGATCATTATCCTTATGGCTGGGAAAAAGAGAAGTACGATGAACTTGCAGGACATGAAATAGAGCCTAATTTTGAAATCTATCGCAATAGTTTTATTCTTTGGACCCCAAGTATGAAGGATACTGTTGTAATTGATGAGCCATGTTCCAGTATGGATATTCTGCCTACCTTGTCAAATCTATTTGGATTAGAATATGATTCCAGACTTCTTATGGGTCAGGATATTTTATCAGATGCACCACCATTGGTGGTATTATCAAACCGCAGCTATATTACAGATTTAGTGAAATATAATTCTTCTACAGGCGAAGTAATCAAGCTAACGGATGAGCCTTTACCAGAGAATTATATTGAGAACATGACTAAAATTGTTAAGAATAAGTTTACAGTGTCAGAGAAAATATTATCGAAAAACTATTACAGTTATGTGTTTCCGGATTATCCCAAGTTAGAGGTTTGGAAAACCAATAAGTAATAAGTATCACTTATTAAGTAATGTTACTGTTCACTCCATAGCGAAACCCCCGCTATCTCGTTCCAGTAACATGCATAAATCCAATAAAATCGCCTTCGGCGATGGGATTTATGCACCCCTGAATCATTTTCTTACGTTCTGTGCAGTAAATGCACAGAACTGTGTGAACAGTAACTAAGTAATACAGATAAAAAAAGAATTGAATATTTATACTTGCTTTTCAAAAAACTATATGCTAATATAAGTCAAATGAAAAGCATAATAAAGAATCGGCTATGAAAGAGACTTTATTCTACCGAAGAATCGAACGACAGGAATGGTGAGCCACCGACTGAGAGCACACCTGTGATGATAAGTAGAATACGGAACACTCTGGAGCCCACAGATTGAACGAATAGTAGGTTTGTGCGTGGCACGGCGTTAAGTGTTAAGCTGGAGAGCTATGCTCTCAATGCGGGTGGTACCGCGGGAATTCGATTTCTCGTCCCGAAGAATGCAATTAATAATAATTGTGTTCTTCGGGACTTTTTTTGTTTCAGCTGTGCTGACTGCACTCGGCGCATGAGTTTCGCAAGCGAAACTCTATAAAATATTAGATATTAAGTTACTATGGAGGTATAGAATGGAGTTTATCACAGGAGTTGAGAAAAAAGAAACCAGTGAAATTAGGGAAATCCTTGGTGGACAGTTTGAGGGAAGCGTTAAACTGAACGGTTATATTCACACAATACGTGATATGGGTGAAGTAGCATTCGTTGTTTTAAGAAAAAGTGAAGGACTGGTACAATGTGTGTTTGAAGCTGGCGTGACAGGATGCCAGTTAAAGGACTTAAAAGAAGGTATGACAATTGAAGCAGAAGGATTTTTACATGGGGAGGAAAGAGCACCGCATGGCTTTGAAGTAAGACTGACCAATGTAACTGTTCTGACATCACCACAAGAAGGAACCATGCTGCCACTTCCAATTTCTAAGTGGAAAATGAAAACCTCCTTAGAAACTAAACTTACCTATCGTCCAATCTCGTTAAGAAATATTAGAGAAAGAGCAGTATTTAAAATTCAAGAGGGTATTGTAAGAGGCTTCCGTGACTTTCTATTCTCCCAAGGTTTTACCGAAGTACGTACTCCTAAGATTGTAGCTGGTAATGCAGAAGGTGGAGCAAATGTATTTAAGTTAGAGTACTTTGGCAGCAAAGCCTTTTTAGCACAAAGTCCACAGTTCTATAAGCAAACCTTGGTAGGTGTGTACGATAGAGTTTTTGAGGCAGCTCCGGTATTTCGTGCAGAAAAGCATAATACCACCAGACATTTAAATGAATATACAAGTTTGGACTTTGAGATGGGCTATATCAAAGGCTTTGAAGATATTATGGCAATGGAAACAGAGATGCTCCGTTATGTATTTAAGTTCTTAAACAGCAGTTATGCAAAAGAGTTGAAGCTTCTTGAAGTGGAACTACCCGAACTTGATAAAATCCCAGCAGTTCGATTTGATGAAGCAAAGGTTCTTGTATCTGAAAAGTATAATCGTAAGATTAAGAATCCATATGACCTCGAACCAGAGGAAGAAGTGTTAATTGGCAAGTACTTCAAGGAAGAATGTGAAAGTGATTTTGTATTTGTAACACATTATCCTTCAAAGAAGAGACCATTTTACGCAATGGATGATCCAACTGATACAAAGTTCACGTTAAGCTTTGACTTATTATATAAAGGTATGGAAATTACAACAGGTGGACAGAGAATTCATGATTATGAGGAACAGGTTGCTAAAATGGTGGCAAGAGGCATGAATCCAGAGGATTTTACAAACTTCTTAATGATACACAAACATGGAATGCCAAAGCATGGTGGACTTGGAATAGGTCTTGAGCGTCTGACTATGAAGTTATTAAATGAACATAATGTACGTGAAACTGCAATGTTCCCAAGAGATGTATCCCGTTTGGAACCATAAAATAAAAATGTGTCAGAAAGGCAGGTATCGCCATGAGAATAACAGAGGAAACTGTAGATTACGTTGCAGCCTTAGCAAAGCTTTCCGTATCCGCGGAAGAAAAGCAAAATGTTGCAAGTGAATTAGATCGCATCTTAGACTATATCGAAACCATGAATGGTCTTGATACAGAAGGAATCGAACCTATGTCCCATGTCCTTCCGGTAAAGAATGTATTTCGTGAAGATGTCGTAACGAATACGGACAATCGAGCAGAATTACTAAAAAATGCTCCAAAACAAAAGGATGGCTGTTTCGCAGTACCTAAGACGGTGGAATAAACGTGAAGATAAGACCAATGTTCACATATTGATTTGAACTGTATTTAAGATGCAGGAAGTGGATAGGTCTTCATTAAATGGAGGGATTATATGATTGACTTAACAGCAATGACTGCGCTTGAACTGGGCAAGAAGATTAAAGCAAAAGAAATCACAGTTGCCGAAGCAGTGAAAGCACAACTTGAGATTATAAAAGAAAGAGATAAGGATTATCATTGCTATATAACGGTACTGGAGGAAGAAGCCTATGCACAGGCAGAAGCTGTACAACAGCGTATTGATGCTGGTGAGTTAGACGATTCACCTTTGGCTGGTGTACCGATGGCAGTAAAGGATAATATATGTACCAAGGGTGTTAAGACAACCTGTGCATC
>JAFACO010000509.1 GCA_023425485.1 Bacillota bacterium | reverse complement strand
CTTCTTTGGCCGTGCCTTCTGTAGTTGGCTGTGTCCGGCTGGAGGATTACAGGACTGTTGCACCTCTGTTACGAATAAGCGTTTAACAAACAATCACGTTAATTGGCTCAAATATATCATTTGGTTTCTATGGATACTTGGTATAATATTTGCATTTATTTCAGCTGGCGGTATCCATTCTGTAGATTTCTTTTATATGACTAATCATGGGATGTCAGCCTCCAGCCTAGTTGGAATGATTACTTATCTTGGTATTATTGGACTAATTACAGTATTAGCACTAACCCTTGGAAGACGTGGTATGTGTCATTCCATCTGTTGGATGGCACCTTTCATGGTCCTAGGTACAAAACTTGGTAACATACTTAGACTTCCCTCTTTACATTTAAAGCCTATCCCATCTAATTGCGTTAATTGCGGACTCTGTACCAAGAAATGCCCCATGAGTCTTGAAGTACATAACATGGTAACTGAAGGTAATATGAAACATAGTGAATGCATCCTATGCGGAGAATGCGTAGATGGCTGTTCAAAGAAAGCTATCATTTTAACCTTTAAAAAATAAAGAAGCTATATCTATCTGCAAACAAAGAAAGTGGAGGCTCATCACCTCCACTTTCTTTGTCAATTAATCTATCCAATTTTAGTATCAAGTACATACTGCCTTATTGAGACACATATTCTTTCCCGCGTTCCTCCAATACCTTTAAAGAACTAAGTACTAGGTGAATGTAGGTCTGCCCATCTTCTTCGTATTCTTCTAATACCCCGACAACTTCTACCCAGTCATTTACTTTCGGGTATTCCTTATCCCAAACCACTTCAAATCCAGCATTGGCGTCAACCCCACAGCATCCTGGTCCATAACGAATTACGGAATAATAGGTATTTCCAGATACAGCATCTTCATATGCACTAAAAATCCCCTCATACTTAATTGTTTTTCCCAGATAATCTTCTGTATTAAAATAAACATCATTGGTCTGCGCAATAAATAACTTTTCTTTTATTTCAATCACGTCACCTTTGGGTAACTCTATTGGTTCTAATGGTTCTAGTACAAGTACGTCATCCTCTGTTTCTTCCGTCTCCGGAGTAACTGTAACACTATTTATGGGTATGTTAGTTATAGAAGCTTCCTGATTACCTGACGACGATAACTTTACATCAGGCTTATTATTCTCACATCCTACTAAAAACAGGAGACAAACAACTAATAATAATTGTAACTTCTTCATCGTTTCACCATACCCTTCATAATATTAATTCCCCAAAACAAAAAGAAACCAACTATATTAATAATTACAACGCTGGCTCCGGTTGGAGTTGCATACAAGTAGGAACCAACCACACCAATAAAAAAACATAACACCGAAACAAGTGCGGAACATATTGTCACGCTTTTAAAGGTTTTACATACCCGCATGGAAGTTAGTGCCGGAAAAATAATTAAACTAGAGATTAAAAGTGCACCCATCATTCTCATACCCAGCACGATAGTAATCGCTGTTAAAAAAGCAATTAACATATTGTAGATATTCGTCTTCACTCCAGTTGCCCTTGCAAAATTCTCATCAAAGGTTACAGCAAAGATTTTATTATAAAATAATAGGAATAAAATAAGTACCACAATTGCCAGTACAATGCTAAGTGCAACATCATCTTTACTCATTGCCAAAATACTACCAAACATATAATTACATACATCCGTGTTCATCCCAGTTGTCAGAGAAATTACTACTACACCAATTGCCAAGGAACTTGTTGATATCAATGCAATTGCTGCATCTCCTTTTATTTTACTATTCTCACTTAATCTTAACAAAAAGAAGGCTGCCAGCACCACAATCGGAATTGACACACTTAACGGTGCGGCGTTCATTGCCGTTGCAATTGCCAGAGTACCAAATCCTACATGGGATAGGCCGTCTCCAATCATAGAGTATCGTTTCAATACCAAACTTACACCCAGAAGAGCTGCACATAAAGAAACCAACAAACCAACGATCACTGCACGGACTAGAAAAGTATAAGAAAACATTTCAATTAATGTATTAATCATTTTAATAACCTTTCCTCTCATAATACCTGCAAGCATTTAACTACAGATATATTTTTAATAGTGAATATAGGTCTATTCACTTTATTAAGAATTTCTTCTTCACTCTAATTTCCTAAAAAACTCATTGATACATTGGTTTGTATATAATCTTCCGTCTTCCCAAAGAAGACCTGTGAAGTTTTCAGATGGAGAATATGACTGGCTTATTTTAACGCACTATGGATGTCATGAGAAACCATAATAATTGTTATTCCAGTTTCACGATTTATCTTATCAATTAAACGGTAGAGTTCTTGGGTGACTACAGGATCAAGACCTGCAACCGGTTCATCCAGCAGCAGTACCTTATTTGCACTGCAGAGTGCCCTGGCCAATAACACTCTTTGCTGTTGACCTCCAGATAGTTCACGATAACACTTATGTCTCAATTCTTCGATACCAAGCCTTTTTATATTTTCCTCTGCTATTTCCCTATCCTTCTTTGAGTAAAAAGGTCTGATACCACGTTCACTAAGTCGACCAGATAATACAACTTCATGTGCACTTGCAGGAAAATCCTTCTGTGCAGCGGTTTGTTGCGGTAGATATCCAATTTCATTCGCTTTTAGACCTTCACCCATCAAAACACTTCCGCTTTGGGGTGCTTTCAATCGTAAAAGCCCTTTAATTAGAGTGCTTTTGCCTGAACCATTTTCTCCGATAATACATAAATAATCTCCACTGTGAACTTCAAAATCAAGACCACTCACAGC
>JAFACO010000470.1 GCA_023425485.1 Bacillota bacterium | reverse complement strand
TTGCTCTGCATTTAGGGAAGACATTAATAACAAGTCAAGCATACCAATAATACCATTAAGAGGCGTACGAATCTCATGGCTCATATTAGCTAAGAACTCACTTTTTATTTTATTGGCAGCTTCTGCTGTCTCCTTGCCTTTTTGCAAATTATCCTCATACTTTTTTTGTTCTGTTATATTGTCAAATGCAATAATGATCTGATGTTCATTCTTAGAAGCAAGTGGTATGAAATTAATTTTAAGCCAGTAATCCTTTTGAATTTCTTGGTCTAGTACAGAGTGAAAAAAAACACTATCTTTGTTTGGTGTACCCTCGCGCAGTACTTTTTTGATACTCTTATTGATACTGCAAAGCCTGCATTTTTTCCCTTTTCCACAACCTTTTTCAAAACTGTTTTTACAATTGGTAGCATCGCCAAAGCGATTCCCCACATAACTGTTATTGTTCTCAAAGATTTCTTGTGCGGGTTTATTAGCCCATTGTATTACTGACTTATCATCAATTACGAGAATACCCGTAGGAAGTGCCTCCAGTACATTCTTTAAATTATTCTTTTCTCTGTGGATTTCTTGCTCCATATTCTTGATACGGCTAATATCGCGAAATACGACTACTGCTCCTTCTGTAAGATTGTTGGTGTCTTTTAGAGGAGAACAGCTTGCAGAGACAAATAATAATTTACCTGTCTTAGTAACTAAGGCAGAATTATTTTGTAACCCTACTGTTTTGTTTTCTTGCAGCACAGCCTTAATTGGACTTATCAAGCTCTCTTTGTTATAGAAATTAACTAAGCGAAATATTTCTTCAAAGGGTTTATCAATTACTTCCCTATTTGTCCAGCCTGTCAATGCAATGCCGGATTCATTCATGTATTGTACATGTCCTCGCCAGTCAGTTATAATAACACCGTCACCAATTGAGGACATTGCAGTTGCTAAAAGTCTTGGATTATATTTCATTTGCATTTTTTTAACCTACCTTCTTATGAGTTATAAGGGAGCTTTTACAGCCCCCTTAAGGCGGGGAATAAATACTTTAACTCGTCAGTCAGTTAATAATTAAAACGAATATTTACCAAATTCCTTATCACTTAAGTCAATTTTTACCGAAGCTTTTTTCCCTTTGCTGGGATTTACTTCTGTGGGTTTTGTTATACTGTTTTTGTGACTAATATCATCTAGCAATTTAATTACCTCTGGATCCAGTTCATCAAATCCATGATAGGAACTCGACCTAGTATCCTTCTTTAATTTAAATCGACTTACCTGCTCCTTTAGTAAATCAGCCTGGCTGGAGAGTTCTTCACTTGCAGCTGCACTTTCCTGGGACGTTGCTGAATTCGTCTGAACCACCTGTGATACCTGCATTATGCCTTGATTAACCTGTGTAATTGCAGCTGCCTGTTCATTGGAGGCAGAGGTAATATCACTTACCAGATTAGCTACTTTAGCTACTCCATCAACAATTTTACTTAATGCATCCGCTGTTTCATTGGCTATCCTTGTACCACCCTCCACTTTCTTGATAGAGCCTTCTATCATATCTGTAGTTTCCTTTGCAGCATTCGCA
This sequence comes from Bacillota bacterium, assembly GCA_023425485.1. Classification (GTDB taxonomy): domain Bacteria; phylum Bacillota; class Clostridia; order Lachnospirales; family Lachnospiraceae; genus Mobilitalea. The sequence goes on along the minus strand of JAFACO010000470.1, from coordinate 2,582 downwards.
GAACGAGCAGCAAGATTTCTAACCTCCTCTGCCACCACGGCAAAACCCTTGCCATGTTGACCTGCTCTTGCAGCTTCAACCGCAGCATTAAGAGCAAGTATATTTGTCTGAAATGCTATTTCATCAATAACTTTAATTATTTTTGAAATACTAGCAGAGGATTCATTAATTTCTGTCATTGCCTTTAACATCTCACCCATCTGACTATTCCCCTGAACTGCATTTGTTCTTGCAGTTTCAGCCAAAGAATTTGCTTGGTTTGCATACTCTGCATTTTGCCTTGTCTGGGTTGATATTTCCTCTATGGATGCAGTAAGCTCCTCAATTGAACTAGCTTGTTCTGTTGCACCTTGTGATAGAGCTATGCTGGAATCAGATACCTGTTTGGCGCCGGAAGCCACCTGTTCTGCTGCTGAATTAATATTATTGAGTATTTCATTATTCATCCGCAGCATTTCATTTAACTTTTTACCCAGTAAATCTTGCTGGGATTTTACTTCAATCTGTGCTGTCAAATCACCAGCAGCAATCTTTTCTACAACTTCTGCTTGTTCGCGAATATTGGCTATCATCTTACCAAACGATATCATTAACAGACCAATCTCATCCGTCGTTTTGGCTTCTACTCTTATATTAACATCTCCAAGTGCCAGCTTCTCTGCAATCCCTGTAAGCTCTTTTACTGGTTTACTTATGATAACGCTAATAAAGATTCCAAGAAAAACGGAAAGAATAACTGCTACAATCACAATAAGTATCATAATTAATGAGGCAGAATTCGCAGATGCATCATTGCTCTCTGACCGTTCTTTTGCTTGTACTTCATTCCATAGAGTCATAGTATCCAGAATTTTATCTACAGAATCCCCCAAGGGACCGGCAGCCTCAAATAATGCAGTCACCTCCTCCTCACTGTTACCTGCTAACGCTGCATCAATAATTTCTTCTACTGCTGCTTTATAGGGTTCCATCAAGGAGGCCACTTCGTTAAAATTATCTATGTCCTCCTGTGTAGATATGGTTGCCTCATATTTTGACATAACAACATCAAAATCTTCTAAGTATTCGTTTACACTATCGACATACTTTGATTTATCTGCTTTATCAAGATTCATGATTAGGTCCCTCATAACCACTCTTACACTGATAAAGTCATTACTTAGCGCACTTATGTTAGCAATGCCCATTAAATTTTCCTCATACAGCTTTGTATCATTTTCGTTGACCATTCTTAAATTCATAATTCCATAGAAACCGATAAAACCAGCAAGTGCAGCTACCACGATGAATCCGATTAGTAATTTTGCTGCTATCTTTAAATTGTAAAACCACTTCATTCCTATTTCCTCCTTAGTAACAGTATTTAACCCACATTACTTAAGCCCTCTATTTCATTGTCGCTTAATAACTTCTCACAATCTAATAAAAGCTTGACTTCACTTCCTGTTTTCCCAATTGCTTTGATATACTTTTGACTGTTTTTATTAATATCCGGCGGTGCAACGATCTCATCCTCCGAGATGGCTAACACTTCTGAAACACTATCAACAATTAACCCAATTGACATATCATTTGTATCGATAACCACAATACAGGTTCTGTCATTGTATTCTAGATATTCTTTTTTAAACCTTAAGCGCACATCCATAACAGGAATAATTTTCCCTCTTAAATTAATAATACCTCTAATATAATTAGGAAGCTCTGGTACTTCAGTAATTGGTTGAATTCCAATAATTTCCGTTACATACCGTATTTCCATACCGTAGGTCTCGTTCCCCATGGAGAAGGTTAGATATTTTCCTTTTTGTGTATCCTCTTCCTGTTCAAATTCTTCCTGAATTACTATTTGTGACATTCCATTACCCCTTTCTATACTAAATCAACTTATGCTTTCATACCCAATAATCCACTGATATTTAAAATCAAACTAATGCTGCCGTCTCCAAGCAAGGTACATCCTGCTAACCCGTCGATTTTCTTTGTTTTCTTTATATAATTAGGAAGTGCTTTTACTACCACCTGTTGCTGCCCTTTAAGTTCATCCGCAAGCAGGCATACACTTTTCCCATCCTGTTCCACCATAATTAAAATCCCTTTAGAAATATCCGTTATTGTAGTATCCACTCCATATAATTTATGTAAACGAAGGATTGGATAACATTGACCTCGAACCATAATCATCTCACTACCGTCTGGGTCGATAATGATTTGATTTTCTTTGGGACGGAAGGATTCTTTAATTGAATTTGTAGGCAGCGTATATCTGGCTGCTCCCACAGAGATATTCATTCCATCAATAATTGCAAGTGTAAGCGGTATTTTTAATATCGTTGTAGTTCCCACATCCTCCTTACTATCTACTGATATACTTCCTCCGACAGCTTCAATATTCTTAATTACAACATCCATCCCAACTCCTCTGCCGGAAAATTCTGATACATCGTCTTTGGTAGAAAAGCCTGGAAGAAAAATAAGATTAAATATGTCCCGATCCGTCAAATCACCTTCTGGTTTTGTTAATATCCCATTATCTCTTGCTTTATCTAGGATTCTTTCTTTATTTAACCCTTCCCGTCATC
>JAFACO010000430.1 GCA_023425485.1 Bacillota bacterium | reverse complement strand
CTGCTCTTCATTATCGAAAGCAGATATCTTGTAAACGATATCCAGACTAAGCTTACTTAGTAATTCCTCTAAAAGCTTACATTCCTGCTCATCCTGTTTTTTCTTATTCTCAAGATAAATATCCTTTATAATCTGCTCTTGATCAAAAGCAAACTGATTTTTGATATTTTTGTAATCCCTGGCAAAATCAATATTGCGATAACGTGCATCTGCAGTAATAATTACACCTTCGTTAGTTGTTTGATTGTTGTCTAAGCCTGATTTCCCGCTTTTTTTTAGTTGATTCGTTTCGTGTTCAATCTGCTTTCTTATTTCCTGCAGTTCTGCTTCTTTTTTCTGTATTAACGTATCATAAGACTTCACCTGCGTAATGACATTATCCCGTATTTTGTCCCCCGTACTTGCTGCAACCATACGCAATATGAAAAAAGTAAAGGCTGTAAGGAGTATCATAACCAGCAGCGCAGCAATAAAACCTGAATTCATTAGGAAAGCCTCCACTTCGTTAATTGATTACATAGGGATTAAAATATAACAGCAGGAAGATAAAAGAAAATAAAATTAGTAATAATACTGTAAGGACAATTGCAATTACCATAACAGAACGAACAATATCATTTTTTGTTTCCGGATTACGTCCTACTGCCTCTGCTACTTTTGAGCCCATAATGCCTAGACCGATTCCAATCCCTAAAAAGGCAAGTCCAAGCATGAGTCCAATTGCCGAAATTGTAGATGATAAAATTGCTTCCATAGTTTTCTCCTCATTATTAAATATTTCTATATTTAAATTTATTGTAACTATTTAGAACCCAGCTTGAAGCTCTGCTGTCCTCGTTGTTTTACTCAATTACTTGGTGCTACTGTAGGTGTAACACTTTGATTGTCCATATTACCAGACTCCACTGTAATCGGAGCACTTAGCGAAGCCTGTTCTGTACTTTCCGGCAGCGTTGCTTTTACAATAAATACATCCGGCAGATTAAGCACCGCACCCTGATAGGTTACATTATTAAATCTTATTCTTAGTTCTTTCTCAGCCGGAATACCAGTAAAGATATAATTCCAGCCATTATCTGTAATCGCTGCTGATACATCAATGGCTATCTCTGAGCTATACAGTCCATCTGTTGTATAGACCACCAGAGTAGCTCCCTGATCAATTACATAATTCTTGTCCAGTTTCACATTACAATCCAATGTTTTATTTGCTGCCGAATAAGAATTAATGCTAATTTGTGTAAAGATCGCAGCAGTTCGAACTGTTACAGAATCCACCACGGTGTCTTCCTCATCACCATAGCCTCTGTAGCCTATCTGTACTAAGTAGCTGGTATCAGGCAAAAGCTCATAAATATCTATACTAATGTCACTAATATCAATTACTTTTCTAATCGCAGCGTCTGTCGAACCAGTTGAATTCTTAGGTGATACCATTATAAAGATTTCGCCAAAGTTACCTTGGGGGTCAATTACGTTATAATTTACGGTTATCCTGTTGGCATAGGTTGCAACACCTCTAAGTCTTATGTAATTCAGTAATGGATTCTCAGCTGCACTACCAGTGGCTCCATCTCCACCGTTACCGCCTTTACCTCCATTGCCGCCTTTGCCTCCGCTTCCGCCATTACCTCCGTTGCCACCATTGCCGCCGTTGCCGCCATTCCCTCCGTTACCGCCGGTTCCACCAGTACCACCATTTCCTCCGGTTCCACCGTCTCCGCCGTCTCCTGCATTGCCTCCGATACCTCCAGTGCCTCCGAGACCTCCATCGCCTCCGACTCCACCGTCTCCACCGTCTCCTGCATTACCTCCGTCACCGCCGAAGCCGCCATTCCCTCCAAGGCCTCCATTACCGCCTCGAATTACCAGATGGATTACATCCTCGGTTTCTTCCTTTACTTCTTGAGTAATCACCTCTGTAGCTTCCATTGCATCTGCCACTGTAATATCTGCTACTGTAGCCTCTGCAATATCCTCTGTTTTATCTTCTGTCCCTTGCAGGTAATCTTGTACATATTCAGTAAATTCATTGGTACTGCCGTTAATTGTTTTTAAATCAACTGCATTATTACCATAATCCAGTTTCTCTCTTGCAATATCAAAGGCTAACGTATCACAACCCAGTACGATTGGCTCAATCGTTTTTGTATTTACCTCAAAGTTTAATAATTGTGCATTTCCTGATTTATCAATCAAGATATACACATAATTACTGGTTTTGAGCGCACCGTCGGAGGATACAATTGAATTTCCTGTTAGTAGATATTTACGGTCACCTAGCTTATAAAAACCTGTATTGTTAAAATCACTGATTTCTAACATTTCTGGCAGTTCTATTACACTTGCATCCTCAAGCACCTGATAACCACCACCAAAGGTTTTAATAATACCACTACCCACCTCATATGCTACAGCCTGGGTTCCCAGACAATATTCACCTTGGTTTGGCTGTTTTAAATAATAGTTGCCGTCCCATTTGATGGAAATACTGCCTTCGGTGGTAATTGCGATTGGACGGCTATTCTCATCATATAACACACTATCTGCAGCTAAATAATAGGGTTTGGCTTGAGCTTCCACCTGTTTCACTACCATAAGAACTATTAACCCAATAATTGCCGTAGTTACAGCACCGAAAATATAGATGGCTATAAAGCTTTTTCTATCTAATTTACGCATTTTCTCCTCGATTCCTATACATGTTTTTTTATAAGTTTTGTGCCGAGGATACACAGGCACAAAACTTTCGAGATTGAAAGAGTTTTTACTTTTAATCTTTTCCTCCGGTATTAATAGTTTTTAAAGTAGGTCAAAGCAACATCCTTTAGCTGGGTCATTGTCTCATCATAAAATCTAACTTGAATTTGATATACCCCAAGTGTCTGGAACCTATGACTTAGCTCATAGTAACTACTTGTGGAGTTTGCTACGACTGGTGTAAACAGATCATTATAGCTATAGCTGACACCTGCTTCGTTGACAATTACGTAACGAACATATTTCACAATGCTTAAGTTAACTGGATTTGTGAAATAAATTCTGGCACGTTCACTGCTGCTCTGAGCAATCTGCATTTCTCCCAGATCATAGCCACTCTCACCCAGTGGATATCCAGTATAGCTAACCTTCAGATAGTTAACCGGAGCATCCAGTAATTCATAGGTAATATCCTTAATATCAGGAAGTGCAGTTCCATTGCTCGCTAATCCATCGTTTTTCATATCATAGACCGTATATATTTTAAGAACTGCCCTGTCATCCTCTGGAATATTATTAACATTGATACTGACTGGGCTTGCACTTGAATAGGTGACATTCTTGTAGCCTTCCGGTGTAATATCATCTCCAGCACCATTTAAGATCTTGATTTTATAATGCCCATATACCATTACTTTTCCAAGATCAACAATGGAGATCTGGAACTTTACTGCATTCTCATTTGGTATGGTCTTGATATTATAAAATGGAGTATTTAAGGTAGGAACGTTTAATTGTAAATACACCGGCTCACCAAGTAAATTTGAGGCATTTGTTTCAGATACTGGTTTAATACACAGGTAGTAGTCTGTGCTATTAAAGGGGAAGTAGACCGTATGCCCATCTTCCATCCAGTACAATTTACCGGGCTGTAACATCAGTCTTTCATCCGTCATTATCTCTGTCTTCACCATAGGCGAACGAATAATCCCTCTGCTCGCTAAGTCGTCCGTGCTTAGCAGTTCCGTATAAGTGGTCCCTACTTTCTTAACGATGGAATAATCAATATCAAAGCCTAAGGTCTGATTCAGGCTATAGCCAATCTGCAAATATTTATCCAAATAGGAGTTTGCCACATACCTCATAGAAAGTGATGACTGCGCTATTACAATATCCTCATTGGTCGTAAAGGTATATACGTTGGTAGAAGGCTCCACATCCGGCCGATAGGCATTGATGGGATAAATCTTATTATTCGTTACCGTATCATAGTAGTAAATCTGAATACCGTACTTGGTATTACTCATCAAATCGGAGATTAGAGTATCGTAGTTATATACCTTTTCCGTTATTATTGTTGGTATCGTAACTCCGGTGTATGTTTTAATTCCCAGATTATTAATGGTATACAAGTCCATATACATGGTGCTGTTTTTAATCTCATTTAGTTTCAGCTTTTCATCCTGACCTTCTAGTTTCCAGTGAACCGTAGCTGAAGTTACCGTTGTATCAATGGTATATGCCGCACCTCGATTAAGGTTTATGGTTGGCGTCATTGTATTAAAAGTAAATTCTGAAAAGGTTTCTTTGGTTACCGAGTCAGCCAATGGTAAGATTACTTCATCCAACTTTTTAAGGGTAGCATTAGGCAACCCGTTTAGATTTTGAAGTCTTGCACCACTCTGATTGCAAACCATACTAAGGGAACTGCTATAGGTACTCTCTAATGCACTTTGAAAATTAAAGGTAATTGAACTTGTCTGATTATTCATACCACTCATATAAAAGTAGGAACCCTTTGCATTACCGGAAACATCTTCACTAAGTCCGCTGTAGGTATAATTTAGCGTAATATAATTACCCTTTGCATTA
>JAFACO010000363.1 GCA_023425485.1 Bacillota bacterium | reverse complement strand
ATGTGAACTCTGGGTAGCCCCAGTCCTCACCATCCAACTCTTCAAGAGTTTTGTACCTATCAAAATGAAAGTATTTCTCCATGAAATTTGCTCCGTGCACATTGTCATTTTGAATGCAATGTACGCTTATATGATCTTTACATAAATAATCTGTGTGATTATTTAAATAAAATTATAGTCGGTTGTTAAATGTAATAATATCATAAATGTATTTATTTTTCCATATAATGTCGTATTTTATAAAAATATCTGTTAGTGTTAATAGATGGTCTTAAGTAAATATGCTAATAGTAATTAAAATATATAATTACATAATAGAAAATATATGAAAATTAAAATATAATCAAAAAATTAATTATTTCTTAAATAAATCTTAAGCAAATATTTAACAAAAATGATATAATATGGAGTAAGATAACATCATATGAAGCATCAAATTATCATCAAGAATGAAAGAATGATATTGATATAATTAATATTGATTAAAGTGTCAAAAGTCAGATTTAGCTGTGAAGATGAATATGTATGCATATATATTCATCTGGACTTGCCTTACCATATTGAAATCGCCTAAAAAGAAGGCAATCTCAATATGCCGGTCTGCGCCATCTGAATGTATATACACACATATTCATCATTAAAGTATGCTTATGACTTTTGACACTTTAATCAATAGTGATATAAATATAATAAGGAAGGTAGTTCAACAGAAGGAGAGTGGGATTCTACATATGAAAATTCTTATTACCACAGAATGGTATACGCCAGTAATTAATGGGGTTGTAAATTCAGTTTTAATATTACAAAGAAAACTACAGGAGATGGGACACGAAGTAAGAATACTTACTTTATCACACTGCAATCAATCCTCAATGGAAGGTAATGTGACTTATATAGGAGCAAGAAATGCAAGTTGGATTTATCCAGAGGCTCGTGTTGCCTTTCATATGAACAGTAGCTTTATGGAGGATATCATAGAGTGGAAGCCCGACGTAATCCACTCACAGTGTGAATTCAGTACCTTCCTTATGGCACGCAGATTAGCAAAAAAACTAGATATACCCATTGTTCACACCTATCATACGGTCTATGAAGATTATACGCATTATTTCTTTCCTAATAAAAGAATTGGCAGAGTAATGGTATCCTTCCTAACAAAAGGGGTTATAAGGCGTACAAGTTATGTTATTGCTCCAACGGATAAAGTAAAGAATATGCTAATGGGATATGGTATTAAGCAAGATATTATGGTTGTACCAACTGGTATTGACTTACATAATTTTAATATATTACAGGATAAAGAAAAATTACAGAAGCTTCGTGCGAAGATTGGAATTTCAGATGGAAATAAGGTGCTTATTTCCATTGGACGCTTAGGTAAAGAAAAGAATCTGGAAGAGATCATAAGCTTTCTTGAGCGATTACAGAACCCAGAGATTACATTAGTTATTGTTGGAGATGGTCCATATCGCAGCAACCTGGAGAGTCTTGTCAAGGAATTAAGGCTGGAGAAGCAGGTTAAATTCACTGGAATGGTTTCACCTGACGAGGTTGCGGATTATTATAAGCTTGGAGATGTATTTGTTTGTGCATCCATTAGCGAGGCACAGGGTTTGACCTATATGGAAGCACTTGCAGTTGGCGTTCCTGCATTATGTAGAAAAGACCCATGCCTTAACAATGTAGTCATTGATGGGGTAAATGGCTGGCAGTATACCTCTTATGAACATTTTGCGGACAGGCTTACAGCTATTTTATATCAAGAAGATTTGCATAAAACGTTATCAATGAATGCACATAACCTGGTGCTGCAGGAGTATTCATCCATTGCCTTTGCCAAAAAGGTTTCACAGGTTTATGAAAAATCAATTGCAAACAAAGGTCATTAACTTTTTTGAGAAATGTCATTTCCAAAATATAATATAGCTTGAGCCGATTCCAAAGGAATCGGCTCAAGCTATAGTTTTCTTTTATGATAAGTATTACTCTATAATATACGCACTAACAATCTCTCCGTAATATGCGGTATGATAATCTCGGTTTGCACCGTGAAATGAGCTATCTACATCTTGAGGATAACATTTCATATTGTTTTCCTCTGTAATTGCATTTTTGTCCTGTTCCTGTTTGTATATTACGCGGCATTCCAAAGTTAAGGGTAATTCCTTAATACCTGGGACAGTAATCAGATTGGAAGGCTCTAAAGTTAATCCAAGAGTTTCAATTTTATCTGTTGTATGTCCGGATTTTGTGCCGCAAACACCTAGGATCTTTTTGTCATATGCACCGACTGGAATATTAATTGTGAATTCTGGATTTTTATCCAACTGTTGCTTTGTAAAACGATTCTCTCTCACAAAAACTGTAAAAATAGGTGTATTCCATTCAATTCCCAGTGTTCCCCATGAAATAGTCATGGAATTTATTTTATCGTCAGTTTTTGTAGTAAGCAATACTCCGTGCTTTACAGCTTGTAATATTTCCTGGGCATGTTCAAATACATTGATTTCTTTCTTCATAAATACAGCTCCTTCTTGTTTTTCATATATCTGTATGATAAGGTAAAGTAGAATAAAAAGAAAGTACGCACTTTTTATATAGATACTATCCAAAAGGAGAGCAAATATATGTCAGACTCAATGCTGGTAAACTCAAGACCCTTTGAATATGCGTTATCCCTTATCGGAGGCAAATGGAAAATGAATATTTTATTTTGGCTTTGGAAACGTGACACCATGCGTTATGGAGAGCTGAAAAAGTCACTGGAAGGAATTACACATAAAATGCTAAGTAATCAATTGAAAGAACTGGAAGAAAATGATCTGATTGTCAGGCATGAATATCCACAAGTACCCCCTAAGGTGGAATATTATTTGTCGGAACGGGGAAAAACCTTGATGCCTATCTTAAATACATTTTGCCAATGGGGTACAGAACACATTGACGACTAATTAATAGAAATCATAGACGTATACAAGCAAAAGGAAGGGCTATTGGAGATTATCCAATAGCCTGATTTTATTATGATTTAAGAACTAACGCTCTACTCCGCAGAATAGGAATTACTATTCCTTTACAACAGGATACCAAAGTTCATAAGTATAGTTTTCTTTTGGGAAGTCATAATCAAAATATACTTCAACATCTGGAATAGAATTATCTGCCCGTCTATATCCAGAAGAAGGGAACCATTCCTGCCATATGCGATTTACTAACTCCATTAAAGCACCCTCTGCCTCAAAAATTGCCCAAGTTGCCTCGGGTATATCAATCTGTTCTAATCCTTGAACATTGGAATTAGTAGTTGATACAGCAATATAATAATCAAAGGTATGTTCATTATCAAAGTCGGCACACAAACCTATTAGACCTTTTGGCTCACCATTAGACTGCTTAATAATTTTATCGTAGGTTTCTTGTGGAAGGTCACGCCAGAAATATGGTACTAGATTTTCAACTGCATCACTTCTAAATGTTTTCTTGACTCCAACAACTCTAAAGGCTTCCTTTTTTTCAATTCTGCACTTCATCTTAATCTCTCCATTCAATATAATTTGAAAAGTGATGCGAGGATAGGAGTTTAAAAAGATTTTTCGGCTTCTTGCATATTGAGGTGATGCCTTATGTTGATTTTGAAATGCTCTATTAAATGCAGTTGGTGATGAATAGCCATATTTCATGGATATATCAATAATTTTCTCGTCACTGTTTTGCAATTCAAATGCTGCAAGCGAAAGACGTCGGCGCCTGATGTATTCGCTTAATTGTATTCCTGTAACAAGGTAAAACATATTTGATAAATCATTGCGAGTGCAAAATGCTAATTTTGCAGCATATTCAAAATCAATTTCATTACTCAAATTCTCTTCAATGTAATCAAGAGCTCTGTTCATTCTTACATTCCAATCCAAGTTCACATCTCCTTTCTTCCACAAGTATATCAGGAGAAAAATCAATAATCCTCTCATCTGTCATTCTCTTATGAGAGATAATGCTTGCTAGCTAAAAAAATGCTGTTATAAAAGAATCTACTCAATTGTGCTTTAAAATAATTCTATAGTGAATCAAAATTCGGTCCGTCAAATCTGCAACATAACCACAGTTTATTATTTAAATCTACATATTCTGCTTTCCAGTAATGCGGGTCGTTAACGTTATTAAATGTAATATCCACCAAAGTCCGTTGGATAGGGGTAATAAAAGGTTTTTCTAAGAAAATCATTATAGAATTAGGGACAGGCCAATCTCCCTCAAAGGTTTCAACTATTTTATTTCCTGCTTTTAATTCTAGTTGTAAAATTTCATTTAACTTACCGGTAAAATTATTTATTGTATTTTTATCTATACTCATAATAATCACCTACTATAATAATTTTTTAACTTTATCAACCTAAGTTTCTTATAAATTGGTTCAGTACTTTATAATCTAATTTTACTTTTGATATAGTTTAGAGATTAACGATATGTATATTGATAATTTTGCTTATTTAATAGCTGTGATACATTGTATTGTATCTTTATTTTCTATCAGAATATTATGAAACCCGATAGTCTTTAAAAGATTTTCCATAGACTCATCACTATGATACTTTTCTATATGGTATTCTATTTTATATCTTTCTGAAAAAATATATAATTTCCCACTTGGCTTTAATGTACGATATATTTCGGAGAAGCCTTTCTCATAATTATCCCAGAAATAGTGAGTACGAACTGCCAGTATAAGATCAAAATAATTCTGTGTAAAGGGTAGTGCATTAATATTCCCTTGAACTACATTAGCTCTTTGCATTTTGATAAAAGTTGCATTTTTCTTACTTGCAACAATAACAGAATCCAAAGAATAGTCAAGGCCTGTCATATTCTCAACCTTGTTTTTCTTTAGCAAGTTATACATGGTTTCTCCGCCTCCACAACCGATATCCAAGGCATTACCAGTCGGATTGGTGACTTTTTCTACTACCCATCTGTTTATTCCTGAATCCATATAATTCATAATTTTAACCATTAGCCGTCCAAGTAGACCAGATGGTTTCCCTGATTGTTTGACCAAAACCTCAATTATTCCCATATTCATGTCCTTCTGTAATTATTCTAATATAGAGTTACCCTCTATTGTTAATTTCATCGGTTATAAATTCCTTTGAAATATTCATCGCTTTTATTTGCTTTTTAAATCGGGTGTGGTGAGAGGAACCCTCTGCAAATTTTGACTGTCCTTTTTCACATTTGCTGATGATTGATAGTACGGGGCGTAACGAGTCAACTAATTCTTCGGTGGTGTATTTGTTAAGTATATTATCATTTGATATCAATGATTTTGAGATGTACAATGCTTTTAGTCTATTCTTAAGGAGGGAGTGCTGGGAGGTAGATTCCTCAAACTTTGGCTGTATTTTTTCACAGTTAAGAATATTGGAAGTTATAACCTGGAGTGCTTCAATTAATTCTTCCCTTGTATATTTTTCCATAGTGGTTTACCTCACTTTCTAGTTAATAAATATCCAGATTTATAGTACCATACTTAGTCAAACAATTAAATTAGATTTCCAGTAAAACATGTACATTGATTGTTTAATACCGAGCAAATAGGTATATTCCGTAATATAATTTACTCTTCAAAATGAATTTAGTCTTGCAATATAGAAATTACTTTAGCATTTTACTTTTAAGTCTCACACTCAAAGTATTAAGATTTATTTAAATGATATATTTTAACTGAATACGGCAATTACTTATGGTTTCAATCTAATAAGTTTTTCAATCATTAATAAAAGTTTCGATAGTAATTATTACACATTATTAGTGGTAAAAATAATAAAGTGGTAGAATATTTAAAAAGACCTTTAAAACTCTTGACTTAAAGTTAACTCTAATATGTATAATAATTATCGTAAATATAAAAGAGCACCAGAACCAAGAACATGTAGTTGGAAATATAATCTATAGTAAATGGAGGGTTACACATGGTTTTACAGGAAACATATACATTGAAAAATGGCGTTAAAGTACCCAAGATTGGGTTAGGAACCTGGCAGATACCAGATGGAGAACAGACTTATCAGTCAGTCCTTTGGGCATTACAGAATGGATACAGACATATAGATACAGCAATGGCGTATGGGAATGAAGCCAGTGTCGGAAAAGCGATTAAGGACTCTGGGATAAGCAGAGAGGAGATTTTTGTTACTACAAAACTTCCGGCAGAACATAAAGGGTATAAAATAGCCCATGAATGCTTTCAAAAGTCGATAACGTTATTAGATCTGGACTATATTGATCTTTACTTAATCCATGCACCTTGGCCCTGGCACAGCATTGGTCAAGATTGTACGCAAGGAAATATAGATAGTTGGTTGGCTATGGAAGAGATCTATGATAGTGGAAAGGTGAGAGCAATTGGTATCTCAAACTTTGAGCCAAAGCATATTCATCCACTTTTGGAAGTGTGCAAATATGTACCAATGATGAATCAAATTTCCTTTCATATCGGTCATAGGCAGGAAGAGATCGTTAGTTTTTGCACTCCTCTTGATATTAAAATTACCGCCTACT
>JAFACO010000294.1 GCA_023425485.1 Bacillota bacterium | reverse complement strand
CTTGAAAATCCATCTTTTGCAATTCTCTAAGTATACTGCTATACAACCCATTTACATTATCGATTAATCCCTGTGCCAGTTTTGTAATATCACTTAACTTAGCCAATCTAATTTGATCTGTTAATGTAAATACAAGTAATGATATCAATCCAGTCAAAGCCAAAAGAAAGATTAATACCGCTGTAACTGCTGCCCAGGTTCTTGGTGCTACAATTCTACGAAATACCTTTAGCTTTTTTAATTTGTCGTAACGTTTCTCAAAAAATACCACTAGTGGATCCATAAGATAGGCGAATACAAAACCAATAATTACGGGTTTAATAACCTTAACTACCCAGCCCAACACCTCTAACAACTTATCCATTACTTCGGGTGCATTCCATAAAAGTAAGCCTATTGAAATTATAATGAGTACTGTAATAATTACATATAACGATATTTGGAAATACTTCCAGTTAATTTTGTCTTTCCATTTCATCCGGGTGGAATCGTCTCCTTTCAAATAGGCAGTATTATTTTAACACTGCTTTACCTCCAACTTGTATCATCCTCTTCACAGCAATTAAATTTTTGCTGCGGATATACTATTCTATTATATTTTACTAACCCCGATTCAATCATTAAAATGTAAATGTTCAAAACCAGACAGAATATTTAACAAATTAGCTGTGAAGCTTGCTTTCTAAGGATAATTTTTAAATATTTCAGTTTGGTGCGAGCATGGTCAACTTCACATTAAAAATGAATAAACTTGGAGCGAGGGATTATAAGCTGCAAGTAGTCCCCATATAAAGCAACAAGATCATGAAGATGTTTTTCATGCTATAATATCAGGTGCTAACTGCAATTTCAAGAATAGTTTCTTTACAAGTGAAAGATCCCGGAATGCTGACTCATAAAGCTTCAGGTGCTGCTGCTCAACCAGTGCTAATTCCGCAGCAGATATCCTGTCTTTACCAAATCTGGCTCTTCTGACAACCTCCATACAATAGGAGAATTCCTCTTCCTCTACATAAGGACAATTCTGTTTTACAAACTCTTCATTATCCTCCAGTCGATTCCTTTTTTCCCCAAGGGCATGGCAAGCCAAGAGAATCTTTTCCATCCTTGTAAATAAGACGATAGCTTTTACATTTTGGTTCCATAATTTATTTAATTTATTTTTACGATATACGTAAAAAATAATAATTATCAGAAGTGCTATGCTCGCTACACTTAACAATACCTTTAAAACATCAATCACAGCCGCATATACACCTGATTTATTCTGAATTTCTGGCTGATCAGGGGTATTCTGTTTTGGAGGCATTTGTGTGGGAGTTTCATTCTTTGGTAATGTTGTGGGCGTTGGTTTAGCAGTTGGTGTTAGGGTAGGTGCGGTGGTAGGAGTTGGGTTTACCTCCTCGCTTTCTCCCAGTGTTCCAAAGTTAGGTCCTAATGCAGGAGTAAAGTCCATTGGAATCCAGCCAATCCCATCAAAATATATTTCCACCCATGCATGAGCATTAGAATCCAGCACAGATACAGTTACTTCCTTCGATCCTTTTGTAGAGGAAACTGATAGTTCTTCTATTTCCTCCTTAGAACTATTTAACACATCGTCCGGACCCACGGCATAACCCTCTATATACCTTGCCGGTATTCCCATTGTACGAAGGATTAGTGTGGCAGCAGATGCATAATGTGCGCAATATCCTATTTTATTTTCATATAGAAAGTACTCTACAAAGTCCTTTCCTTTGGGGAGTTTTCCTGGAGCAAGTGAGTAGCTGGTTTTTTGGTCTAAATAGTCTTTAACATATAAGAGCTTATCCATCTTCTCAGAATTTGAGGGGTGTTCCATCCATTGGGAAGAAAACTCATTCTTTAGCAGGTCAAGGCCTTCCTCCGGGAGAACTGTATATGCTTGATATACAAAATCTCGATACATGCCTTCATACAGACCATAACCATTTAATCCTGATCCTAGACTCTCCAACAAATCCACTTTTTCTGGATATTGAAGATACATTTCATAAAGATTTGTCATATTGTAAAACTGTACATCATATGTCTCTTGATTTCCCTTAACCTCCGTATATAAATCCTTTACATACTTAATATTATTATTCATACTTAAGTCTGTAAAATACGGAAGATACATATAGTCCTCATTTGCACCCTTATATTCCACTGACATCTTATAGCTTGTAAAGGGCATTATCATGAGACTGCCAGCAAAACCTGAATTAAATGCATCCGTGATGTATAGTTGAGATGATTTGCTTACCGAAAATAGCTGGCTCACTTGATTAAAAGGTGAAAACATCTCCTTGGGTAATTGATTCATTACCGAAGTACAAATACTATCCATGCCGTCTTGATAACTCTCCCAGCTATTTCCTGTATATACAACTCCAGCATACCCTTTTAAATATACTCCATATTCCATTGCACTTAAGGGTGCAGTGATTTTTAATTGCTCTTCATAATCGTATCTGATCTTTCCTTGAGTTCCTAATTTTCCACCACTTAACCCGCCACCCGAGTATTTCTTGGGTAATATTTTCAAATCAGACATTTTATCCGTTACATCTTCAAGTGAAAAATTCATCATAGCTGTCTGAATTTGATCTCTTGTAACCCTAATTTGCTGTTCCGCACTCTCTTGATCCTTTGGCAGCAGAATTCTTATAATGAAGAAAGCCGCCAGACTTATTACACATAGCCAAAGTGCCGCACTGCTATTCACACGATGCAGCAGCTGTTTTTGGTCATTGTTATAAACTTTATTCGTATGAAAACTGGAATGCGATATATAAAGCGTTACTGCTAAATATGCAATTAGAAAATGCTCTGGTGGGATTAACCCCATTGCAAAACATAAGGTTATGGGAAGAAATAGAAGGATACCAGCTAATAAAGCCACCTTATTTCTCACTATCGCAACGGATAAACAGGCAACAAGAGGAATGGCAATCATTATTAATAGCCTAGTACAATCCTCTCCTGCTGTATCATATTTTGCAATATACTGAATTGTGTCAAAGCCATAGTAACCCGACAATCGTTTCAGTAAGTTGTTTTCTAAAATATAAAAACCATTCTTTAAGCTATCTAATTCACTGTATAGATAGAGTCCGTATATTCCTCCACCGAAAAACAGTTTTACGAGATTCATTCCTGGAAACACACATAATATAAAGGTAATAATCGCAGAAAGCAAGATAGCCACATCTACAAATAACTGCTTTACCGGTAGGCCAATGCTATAATTAAAGACTCCTATAAAACACCAGCTGCCAATTAAAATAGCTAAAAATTGCACAACGCGTGCCTGAATTGGGAATCCGGGTTTTTGTTCATCTGTCATGTAGACAGCAGACTCCATGTAAAGTCCATCTTTTTTCTGCTTGCTCATTGCTTCACCACCAGTTCTATTCACAATCTCCTACTAACTTGTAATTATCAGTATACACCAAAAGTGTTTATATTTGTTAATTAATTGTCATTACGCTTTAGGCAGTTTTAATTTGTATTTGTTTTTCCATATCATCATTTCCGCATATTGCATCTACAGACCATAGGCGTAGTCCTAATTCACTTAATTTATCATGAATCTCCATCGGCAACCCATTCTCATTTTCTTGATCCTGATTTGTATTCACATGAATAACTTGCCTGGTCTGCGCTCTGAATACGGATAGTGCTGTCATGTTTTCACTCTTCAAATCTCCGCTGATATAGTAGAGATCGGTATAATTTTCTTTTGGAAATTGAGCCATATATGAATTTAAAGCATCCAGGGAGGCTTCGTAGGGTAATGCTTGAAGCAAACCATCCACCGCTTCGAATAGGTCATTCTCTTCCCCCACTCGAACTCTATGACAACGTTCCTGCTGTCTATCATACCAGCTAAAATAATGAAGCTGTCCTCTGCGAATAAACGTATACGACATAGAAATAGCCGTCTCTAATAAAGCGTCCATAAAGGAAAGTGGATTCTTACCTTGGGGAGTACTTAAATCAAGTAAAATCAGCACGGAACAATTAATTGGATCACTGAATTCCTTAATCATTAATTGTCCCTGCTTCGTGCTTAGTTTCCAATGAATTCTTTGTAAGCGATCTCCTTCCCGGTATTCGCGAATTGCAAATACTTCAGACGGATCGTCACCACTTTTTTTAGTAGAATATTGATCGCTATCCGTTACTATTGTATTGCGACTTAAGTCTATATCATCAGTAAGCTCATAGTAGCGTGGCAAAACTGCTGCTCTTACTTCTCCTCTTGATTTCTTTTTTAAAGAAAATAGCTTTAAATAATCATAGATTTTAATACTTTTAATATTAATAATTAAGTTACCAGCATATTCCGAGTAGAGATGAAACACCACATTCGTTTTCGACCTTCCATTAACAGAAAGAAAGAATTCCTTGGTATGCTTCTCTTTTGAGTATCCATTTCTGTAAGTAATATATATCTTCATATTTGTGATTGGAAGTACACTTGGATTGTGAATCAAAAGTGTGATTGGAACTCGTTCACCCTTATTAACGATATGAGCAGTGGATACTAGTCCTACTCTTAATCTGCCATATAGATAGCTTAGGATTCCAAACATAATAAACGGTAATGCAAGAGCTGTAAAAAAGACAACTCCCATATAATAAGTATAATACAAAATAGTTAGTAATCCGACCACTATTAACAAAAGCAGGTATCGCAATTGTCTCCAGAGCATAGGCATAACCGTTCCTTTCGTTTAGTAGGTTTCCCTTGTTATGATACGAGGTGCACGTACTACACGAATGATATCGTCTAGGAGATTCTCGACCGTAACGTTATTAATTCTTGCTTTTGGTTTTAATAAAATACGATGTGCTGTTACATCTTTAAAAATATACTGCACATCACTGGGAACAACGTAATCTCTTTTGCTTAAAAATGCAGTAGCTTTTACCATGTTCATTATGGCTAGAGAACCTCTTGGACTAACTCCAAGATCGATTAATGGATTCTCTCTGGTTTGTTGAACTAACAATGTGATATATTCATAAATGGAGTCATGGACATATACATCCTCCACCATATTTTGCATCATCAATAATTCATCTCTATCAACGACTTGGCTTATCTTTTCCATAGGATTGCTTTTTTGTCGTTCTTTTAAAATTCCAATTTCACTCTTTATATCCGGGTATCCCATGGACAACTTAACCATGAAACGGTCTAACTGTGATTCTGGTAACATTTGTGTTCCGACAGAACCAATCGGATTCTGTGTTGCCATAACCACGAAAGGTTTAGGAACCTCCCTGGTAATACTATCTACTGTTACTTTCCCTTCTTCCATAACCTCCAGAAGTGCAGATTGTGTTTTAGAAGAGGTACGATTGATCTCATCTGCTAAAAAAAGATTACACATAATTGCACCTGGTTTATACTGCTGACTCTCACCATCTTTACTTAAAAGGTGATACCCCACCACATCGGTTGGCAAAACATCCGGTGTAAACTGCAGTCGATGATGCTCAAGTGCCATGGCCTTAGAAAATGCCAATGCCAATGTTGTTTTACCTACTCCGGGATTATCCTCCAGTAGAATATGGCCTTTGGCTAAGATTGCCGTAAGCACTTTCCCTATTATCGTTCGTTTACCGATTACAACCTTATTTACCTCGTCCATAGCCTGTAAAGCTTTCCCGTTCATTGGAATCATCTGTAACACCCTTCCTATCTTTGTAATATCTTTTGTATTATATCATAGTTTGTCCACAATTCAAATTAGAATGGCATTAAATTCAAGATTTCGTGCAGATTTCCTATTTTGCCCAATAATAACTTTGTGAAGTTATTATGAATGTATTGACTTATACTATAAAATGATTAAAATTAACTCTATGAGAATATTTATGGAGGTAGCAAAAAGGTGAACAATTCTAAAAAATTGAAAGTTAAAAAAGTTAAGGTGGACAGGCTCATTGAGCAAAAGCCTATTACTAAAATATCAAGGCCATGGATTATTACTGCTGCGATTTTAGTAGTCGCTCTAGTAGGCGGACTATTGTTTGATCAGCTCTATGAGAGCACTCTTTTTAAGATCAACAACGAGAAATATAAGTTAAGTGATTTAGCTTACTATTTCTACAACGTAGAATCTGAATATAATTACTATGATCAGATGTTTGGTGGCGGTGGCGCATACTGGGATATGTCTTTTGACGATGAGGGTACAACCGTTCGTGAACAAGCAAAACAAGCAGCAATTGATACCGCAATCAGTTCAGAAATTCTTTACAAAGAAGCAGTTTCTGCGGATTATACCTTGACTGATGAAGAAAAAGAAACCATTAGCACGAATGTAACTACACTATTGGACAGCCAGCTTACTGAATCTGTAATTAAGAGAAATCATTTTACCGAAAAATCCTTAACTGATGTACTTACCAAAGCAACCTTAGGTGCTCGTTATCGTCAGGATAAGATTGATGCTTTTGATATTGATGATGAAGCAATTAAAGCTGGTATTAACTATGATGAATACAGACAATATGATATTGAATATTTATATATCTCAACACAGACTACGGATGATGAAGGCAATACCGTTGCATTATCAGACGAAGAAAAAACTGCTGCATATGATAAAATAAACGCAGTATATGAATCAGCAAAGACAACCGAAGATTGGTCAACTTTAATTGCTGATGATGAAGAAGAATTAACTTATCAAGACACAAACTTCCTGGAAAGTGGTACAACCTTCTCCGAAGATTTCGAAAAAATGATGATGGGCATGGAAAATGATGCTGTTAGCGAGATCTATGAAGACGAAACAGGTTATTATATTGTTCGTATGAAAGATAATGACTCCAGCGAAAGCTACGATACTGCTGTTGAGAGTGCCATTACAACAGAAGAGAATACACAGTTTAATGCTCTTTATGAAGAGATTAAAGCAAAGTATGATATTGAGAAGAATGAAAAAGCCATCAAAGGTTTAAATATGGGTAGCCTTACTATCTAATTAGCCTGTAAACGTTAACAACTAGTAACAGTTCAGCCATAAAATAATAATAAAAATGTTATATAATTGAATAAAATTTTCCTTTCTTGAAATAATATAGTTGAAAAATCTCAGAAAGGAGATCATTATGGCTAAGAACAAAGACAACAATTACAAGAGCAGCAAGAACACCACGACTAGCAGCAATAAAAGCACTACGTCCAGCAGCAACAAGAGTAGTGGTTCCATGAAGGATACCCATGCTCAGGTTCCGGACAAAGGTCCAAGCCGTAGCGGCCCAGGTGGTGAATAATCATTTTAATTGAACACAAAGTAGCACTCCTGCTTATGGTGAGCTTCTAAGATTGGATTATATCTAACCTTATGGATTCATTACATAATCAGGGGTGCTATTTTTATGTTTAATATTAATTTTTTATTGCTTTATAAAATAGATCTATGGACACTGTGGTTCAGTGGCTCCGCCTGGTCCGAACGGAATTACAAAGGTTAATATTCCTGATGCATAAGGAGCAATATCATATTGCTGAAAATAAATAACTACACCATCTTCTGATAAATAAAAATTATTTGTTTTAAAGCTTTCCGCCACAAGCTTTGGATAATCATCAAAAACCATTGTGGTATTATCCTTAACTTGCTGTTTTATCTGGTTATTAATACTTTCTATAATAAATTCGTTATAATTACTTTTATTTGGGAAAAAATCAGATAGTTCCGCACGTTTGCTTTGCGCCAAATTCCAAGTATCCGAGGTTCGGACTGTATTTCCATGTGCACCGCCAGTATATTCATACTGATCAAAATATAGACTAAGCATGCAATTCTCATTATAGGTTACGGTATATTCAACAATTGCCTCATATTCATGGACAGGAAAGTCATTGGCCATGGAATATTCGTAATCCACCATGGCTTCCTGATATAGCTGCATAATATTTGTTCTTTGATACATCACAGCTTTGGTTCTATAGTAATTATTTAATTTATTAGCAAGCGTATGATAGGTGTTGGAGATAAAATGCGGGTATTTTATGCTATAATGCATAACCTTTGTATTCTTATAGTATAAATCCTGTTCTAAGGTTCTATCTTTGACGACAACTTCGTTGCTTGGCATAAATAAATCCCCCTTACACTGTTTCCTTAGCACATCATATGCAAATAAAAGCCTTGATATGCTTGTCAATGTCAGAGGGAGCTACGCTATTCGTGCCCGCATTAAATCATTGGCTAGATTGGCTTAACCATTATTTAAAGTGCACCACTCAATTCCTGATAAACCAACTGTTCAATATTTCTTACCTGTTTCTTATTCATGGAAAAAGAAAATACCTGTTCACTGGCATGAAGAAAGTCATAAAAATTGCAATTACCCGTTCTTTCCCCTATTCCAAACAAGGTACAATCAATGTAATCCGCACCTGACTTTGCACCTATTAGGGAGTTTGCAACTGCCATGCCCAAATCATTATGAACATGCATTTCTATCTTTAAATCCGTATTAGCTCGGATGGTCTCCACCAGCTCTTTTGCCCTGGTTGGTGTCAAGGTTCCAACCGTATCCGCCACCCTAATTGTGCTGACTCCTGCTGCCTTAAGTTCCTTTATTAAGCTTAACATAAATCCAATATCCGATCTTGAAGCGTCCTCCAGACCGACCGTTACTTCAACCTTATCCTGAGTAGCAGCCTCCACGCATTGTAAGACATTTTTCATTACCCAGGTTTTATTCTTCTTTAATTTACTATAAATCTGAACATAGGATACGGGTGTACCTATATGAATAATGTCTGGTTTACAGGCGATGGATCTTTTAACATCATTTACATTCATTCGACTCCAAACAGAGATTTTTGCTTGTCGTTTATGCTTAATAATGTTGTAAATGCTTTCTTCTTCCACATCACTTAAGACGGGGGTGCCTGCTTCAATTTCATAGACCCCGATTTCATCCAGCAAAAGCGCAATTTTTAATTTATCCTCCGGCCGCAGTGCAATTCCTGGGCTTTGTTCTCCGTCCCTAAGTGTTGTATCAACGATGTATTTCATTTCCTTCATTTCTTGATACCTCCTCCACCAGGCGTACAAACTCTTCATCAGAAAGGCTTTTTCTATGTTGGGTGCAAATGCTCTTTATACTATATAACAGTTTTTCGATGTCCGCAGTATCCATTACAGGTAATCCTAATTCCTCCATTTTTAATACAATTGCCTTGGTACCGGAATGTTTTCCGATGATTAGCTCAGTATATTTACCGACTAACTTTGGATCATAAGCTTCATAAGTAGCTGGATTTTTCTTAATGGCATCTACATGGATACCCGCTTCCACCTGAAATATATTTTTACCAATGATTGGTTTTCTATTTCCTGTCTTTTGACCCGTAAATTGTTCATAAAGCCTCGTTAAAAGAGGAAGTACCGTTAGGTCTCGGTTCGGTTTATGTCGGATTGCTAAGCGCAGTGCCATAAGTACTTCCTCTGTTGCTGCATTATTCTTGCATCCAGCAAAGCTTGTGGTCACATAATTTCCATAATAAGCTGCCCACTGCATTGCCAAGGCACTGGCGCAGCCATAGGTATTTTCCGGATTAAATATTACACTACTGTTTGGCAGGCAATGCAGTATCTCCTCCAGGAATTTCTCATAGGAATCATAGCACATAAGATCATCCAACCCTACAACCCGATACTCTCTTCCAACTTGCAAGGTTCTAAGCTTAACTATTTCTCGTATATCATTGAGCTGAAGTTCATAAATAAGTTTATCTAACTCCGCTTTGTAACGGCAGACATAACGAAAGAAGCCCGGATATTCCTTCATCTCATCCACATATTCAATATTTAATATGAATTTTTGATGTTCCGGCAGATATTCCATTACTTTATATACCTCAACAGGAATTTCCACAATATCTACACCGATTGTAAATAACATTTCACAAAAGGTATGCAATTCCTCCTTGGATGGCAGGTTATTTTCCAAAATGGTTAGGGTATTATCAATCAATCGGATTATACTACCATCCTCCTTTCGCTAAATTCTTAACTCATCCACCGGGTTTCCATTCACTATGTGCTCTTCTACAATTCGTTCCACATCATCCTCTGTCAATTTCCCATACCATATCCCTTCGGGATAAACAACTGCAATTGGACCTTTCTCACAAATTCCAAAACAACCTGTATTTGTTATCATTACCTCACTTGATAAATCATTTTCCTCAATTAATTCCATAAAGGTCTGTACGAGATCCACCGCCCCCTTGGAATAACAAAAGCCCTTCTGTTGCCCATTAATTCTGCAGCTAGTGCAGATAAAGATGTGATGCTTTACTTCCACCATTGTATTATCCCCCTTCCAGTTTAGCGAAAACCAAACAACGAAAAACCGTAGGTTTTCGAGCTTGGTTCTAAATAGTTACACTTTTTTATTAAAGTTAATATCGAGATAAATATTACTAAGTGATTCTATTTCAGGTAGCAACTATGAGTTCCTCTACAGCACGTTTTACGGAATCCTCAATGCGATCATAGGTAGTAAAGGTACGTATTCCCTTTTGGTTTAGCTTCGTACGGGGTACATCCCCGATTCTCATTGCAATCACAGCCTGACAATCGGCTACCGCTTTTAGGATACGCTCCATCTTATCTTCTCGATCCCCACACTCTTCCACACCGGTACAGTATTTATCAACAGCCCTTCTTTCTTTAAAAACCGTATTCCCAGCTTTGTACTCATAAATGTAGAATTCCGAGACCTGACCAAAATGTCGGTCGACAATCATCCCACTCTGCGTTGCCACTGCGATATGTATTGCAGGTTCCTTTGTATTACCAATCTCTTTTGAATTAATATTTTCTTTTGTACTATGATTTTCTTTTGTACTATGATTTTCTTTTGTATTATCAAATTCTCTTGTTCTTTCTTTCTCTTTTGTACTATCTATTTCTTTTATACTATCAATATTCTTTAAATCATCGTTCTCTTTATGGCAGAGGTTAAACTGAAGAGATTGGTCATTATCTAAAGTCCCGATAGCATCCGCCCTACATTGCCTGCAATGGTACATTTGCTTGAGGCTTTCACCACATTTTGCACGCATCTCCATAATCTCTTTATTTTTAACCAGCGGAAGATGTTCAAATACGCTGCCTTTCACAGGAATTAACTGCATGATATTGGTCATAACACCACCTAACTCCTTAACTTTTGCAACCACTTGCGGTATGTGATGTTCATTAATACCTTTTAACATTACGATATTCACCTTGCACATAATCCCTTTTGAAGTAAGCATTTTAATACCTGCCAGTTGGTTTGATAAAAGGATTGCCGCCGCTGTTTCTCCGTAATACCGATTACCCATATAGTCCACATATTTGTATATTTCTGCTCCAAGCTTCGTATCCACCGCATTCATTGTAACTGTTACATGCGATACTCCTAGTTCAATTAACTCATTGGCATACTGTGGAAGCATTAATCCATTGGTGGAGATACAGAAAGTGATCTCTGGGTCAAGTTTTCTTATGTTAGATAAAGTCTCTCTGGTCTGCTCCATATTGGCTAGTGCATCTCCCGGACCTGCAATACCAACAACTGATAACTTGGGGACCTTTTTCTTCACTTCAAGATATCTCTGTATTGCCTCCTCGGGTGTTAGAACCTTCGTCGTAACTCCTGGTCTGCTTTCATTTGGACAATCATATTTACGCAAACAATAATTGCAGCTTATATTACATTTCGGTGCAATCGCCAAATGCATTCTAGCATATTGATGTGCTCCGCAATTATAACAAGGATGGGTCGCCGTCTTTTCCTCAATTGATAGTTCTTTCACCGTAAGCACTTCTTCTTTACTGTTCCATTTTTTCTTATTGCCCAACCTGGTACCGATATAATTATTTCTGTCCTTTCTTACTCTGATGTTTTTATTATCATACAGTCTAGTACCTCTGGTATTGATATTATCCTGTCTCATTTGATCGTCCCTAACAGCTGTATCCTTATAGTACTTCTTGTAAAGTTCTTCCCGAAATCCAGTTTCTTTACGACTAAGAATTTCATTTGTCATCTCGTCCAGTAGTGTAAGTGCTCCTCCATATCCTAGACTTCGCAACCTTTGTCCGCCCATTCGGTCATGAATGGGAAAACTTCTTCTTACCAAAGGAATTCCTAATCTTTCAGCCATACGTCTTCCATCCGAGTTACCTAGGAATAGATTTATTTTCAGCTCTTTTGCCATTTCTTCCAGAGTCTGAAAATCAATATCGTCGAGAATGCGAAACTCTTTTACATAAAAGGCGTCTGCTGCTGATACTATTTCCTTTGTAAGTAGTTCTTTCAGTTGGTGACACTTACTGCCTGTGGCGGCAATTTGAGGAACAATGCCATTTTCTACACATAACCTTACGGCGCTGTATACAAAGTCAGGTTCACCGTAAATGGCAGCTCTAATGTCTGCATTGTATTTATGAGAATCTATCATTGCATCCAGAAAACGGCTTCTTTCTTTATGAATTCTCTTTGGTATCCTGTTCCCGGATATCTCTTTTAAAATTTTCAGGAGCTCGTCATTGTCTCTTAAGCTCATAGGCAAGTGGCATCTATACAAGGGAACTCCATAGGATTCTCTTAGATATGCAGCTGGTGATTTTAAGTCTTCAGCAAAGGTACTGATTTCGATAGTACATTTAGCTCCTGCCATCTGTTCAATATCCCTGATATCCGTTCCCGCCAGGGACAACTTTTGATATACAGGTTCATGCCCACCATCCAAACTCTCTGATACGTCGGGCAATAGAATATAATCAATTGAGAACGCTTCTAATAATTCCTTTAAGTAACGGGTATCTGCAGGTGATAGTTGACTGGTAATGACATTGACCTTATTATTTGGAGACTCCTCCATAGTAACACCTTTCACCAAATGATAGAGTGCTGAAAAATATCCCTCAAACTGGGTACCACCATATCCCGGTGTAGCTATACTTACAATAGTCACATCCCTATGCTCCGGATTTTCGTCATAGAACTTTTGAATAATTCGCGGGGTATCCTCTCCAATTGTCTCTGCAAGACAGGTAGTAGCAACACCAATTACCTCTGGTTGATATACTTGAATTAGATTTTTTAACCCCTGGAGCAAATTCTTTTCTCCACCGTATACCGTTCCTTCCTCGGTGAGGGATGACGAGGCAATGTCAATTGGCTCATTATAATGTGTTGCCATGTGTCTTCTAATATAGGTGCTGCATCCCTGTGAACCATGGAGTATGGATGCACATTTTTTGATTCCGCTCATTGCTGTCATTGCCCCCATTGGCATACACATTTTACATGGATTTACGTTTAGATTAACTATTTTTTCCCTCATGAAGACCTCCTTACTATCTATACCTTCATTCCAAACGAGAGTGAACATAGTTCCAAACCGGACTGTTCATACTCTTATTAATTTCCTTTGTAAAATTAACTACGCCATCAAAGCCGCACAATGGATGCTTTCTTTCATGGTTATGATCACAGAACGCAATACCCAGCTTATATGCAAGTGGTCGCTCTTTGACACCACCTACCAAGATATCCGCTCCTTTTTCTCTAATAAATGCCTCTAGTTCCGCAGGATTTGCATCATCTAAGATAACAGTATCCTTTTCTACAATACTCGAAATAATTTCATAGTCTTCTGGCTTTCCTGTCTGGGTACCAACCACCACTGTTTCCATTCCAAGGGAACGAAACTGACGAATGAGAGAAATTGCTTTAAAACCGCCTCCGACATAAATTGCTGCTCTTTTTCCAGTTAGATTTTTACGGTAGGTTGATAGAAAATCCTGAAGCCTAGCTGTCTCTTGCTCACCAAATTCAATAGCTCTCTGTTTAGCATCTTCATTACCAAGCGCTTCTGCAATTCGGATTAAAGAGTTTATGGTATCTTCAATTCCATAGAAGCTAATTTTAATATAGGGAATCCCCATTTCTTCTTCCATACGATTTGCAAGATAAGTGCTGGAACCAGCGCATTGTACAACATTAAGCTGGGCAGCAGGGGCCTGAATTAATGTTTCATAATCAGAATCACCTGTAATCGTTGCTATCACTGGAATTCCCATTTTTCTTAGATACTCTTTGACTATCCATATCTCTCCTGCCAGATTAAAGTCTCCAAGTATATTAATCCCTTCTCTTTTTGCAGGCTTATGAGGTGCCAACAACCTCATAATAGCATCACAAGCCATTTTGTACCCAGTGGACTTATTACCGGAGAAACCCGGGGATTTTACAGGTAGTACCTGAACTCCGTACTTCTTTGTAAAGCTCTGGCAAACCGCCTCGATGTCATCCCCAATGACCCCAACAATACAGGTGGCATAGACAAAGATTACCTTTGGCTTATGCTTCGTGATGACTTCCTCAAGTGCAGCGGCTAACCGCTTTTCACCTCCAAAAATAACATCCTGTTCCCTTAAATCAGTTGAAAAGCTATTACGATACAGGTCTCCCTTGCTGCTTAAGCTGCCACGAATGTCCCAGGTATAACTGGCGCATCCAATTGGTCCATGTACTATATGAAAGGCATCTGTGATTGGATTTAGAACAACTCTGGCTCCACAATATACACAGGCTCTCTGGCTAACCGCACCAGATACACTGTTACTATCACAGCGCATACCATCACCACCGCAGCCCTCCTGCTTACGTACAATAGAGCTTTTTCTGGCCTCCAGAACACTTACATTTTCCACAGACATCCTTCCTTTCTAGTTAAAGATAAAATAATGACTAGAGTGTCAAAAGTCAATATAAGCCTATCTGCACAATTTACATAGTAAGTTTAAAAACTAGTTAATACAGAAAGTTTTGACCCTCTATTAAAATTTAATTTCTACCCAATTAACGATAATAGCGACTTCCCTTTATAAGAATAAGTGACTGTAACAAAAGTAAACGGAGATAAGGATTTTGCAAAGGGAGACAATATTCATGCTGTTGTAAATGAAGTCTAGAGAGAAACGAATGAATATTAGCTTCCTAAAATGCACTGTTTGACGGACAGCTTGGTTGCTTTGTATGACACAAGCAAACATTCATGTTTGATGGTGGCATACAAAACAAGCAAGATGTCAGTTAATCTGTGTGTGAGGAAGCTAGTATTCGTTCGTTTCTCTACAC
>JAFACO010000176.1 GCA_023425485.1 Bacillota bacterium | reverse complement strand
TAGTTATCAACATAATCCAGCATAGGCTGAATGTAATCTGCCCTTCCTCCTAAGAAATCCTTAATACATTGATAACTTGCATACCCGCCATATAAGCTGTTATTTGCATCCCCTGTTCCTGGATATCTTGCAAAAAATTGATCATAGAGAGGTCCATACACATCCTTAAATACATCCAAAGCAGGTATTGCAGTGGTCTTATTAAACTGATTATCACTTAAAGCCAGAAGGGAGCTTTCAAAATCCTTACGGAAATTCTCATTGGACATTAGGTATACAAAAATCAGTACGGCTGGATTCTCCGTATCTCTGTCCAACATACCGTTCGGTTTATAATTATTCTCTTTAATGGTATTGGTACGAATATCACCCTGTCCCATAACTCCGCCAAACTCAACATCGTAGAAGACAAAACGCCATTTACCATCTGCATAAGGTACACTTTCATCTACGGAAGCAGTCTTCCATAAGGACCAGTTCTTGCCCGGCCAATCCCACTTGTTGTTAATCCAGATCTGTACTGCAAAATAATCTCTCGCAGATTCCACATCTACAAGTTTTGCAAATTCCTCATAATCTGCTTCGTTGGTTAAATCCTTATGTGTATCAAAGAAATTAAGAAGCTCTTCAAAATAATAGCTTTCATTGGTTTCACCTTCTGGGAGGTCGCCCACATCCAGCTTATAACCAAGGGCCAGATCTTCTGCATCGCCTTTATAAAGCACTACTTCTTTCTCATCGACACCATGCTTATTCTCAAAATAATCCTCTGTATAGTCTTCCTGTAATACATAGAGTCCCCAATACTCCCCGTTAAGATAAACCACGCAGGGCCTTGAGGTCTGGGTATCACAGTCTAAATCCTTGATTAATGACTGCCAATAGGTGTCGCTGAACTTCGTTGTAAAAGCAGTATTTCCGCCGTTACGAAGAGTGAGGGTTTTAAACTTGGTTATCGTTTCACCCGCATCATTCTTTAATTCTTCACCAAAGAAAGGATATTCAAAATTCTTCTTTCCATAATCTGCTCTTGCATAGAGCCTAAAGCCCTTCTGCAAGTCGGAACGGGAGTAATTACCCTGAATACGAATGCCTCCATCCTGCTGTAAGGCAAGGGTTGTATTAGTAGCATCACTTTCAAAGAAATCAATGTGAACATTACGTTCCCACTCTCTGCCCTTTTGGTTATAATTGGCCGCTATCTGCCTTGCAGTTTCTGCATTGAATTTCTCCCCGGAAGCCAAGTAATCCTTCAGAGCTTGATCAAAAACATTTCCTTTCACATAGATACCATACTGCGGGTTAAATAAATCCTCTGGGTCCATACTTAAGGAAATTACCGCTAAACTGGTACCCGCTGCTTCTGTGCTTTCTTGCAATCCTGCTATATGTTCAGCCATACTACCGATAAAATAAGTATTGGTAACAACATTTGAATAAAGTCCCTCTTTATCCAGCGCTACTGCTCGAATTACGGTACATTTGTCTACCGCATCACTTGGAACCTCGCTATTTCTCTTATATACAAAACCATCCTGCGTACTATTAACATTTACATTAGCAGAATCAAATAAAAATGGATCAACTGCTGATATGTTATTCGCATCCTTGCTACGGTCAGCCACTTTAATCGGTGCTGTATAAGCAATTCTAGTTTCACTAATAATCGGATTGCTTCCATCTGTGGTATAATAGATTTCTGCTTCTCCGTCACAGGTTATCTCAATTTCAAACTCACTATCATAGACACCGCTTTCCTTGGATATGGCTACAGTCAGTTTTGATTTTTCTTC
The DNA here is from genome assembly GCA_023425485.1 of Bacillota bacterium. Taxonomy (GTDB): domain Bacteria; phylum Bacillota; class Clostridia; order Lachnospirales; family Lachnospiraceae; genus Mobilitalea. The sequence continues at coordinate 3,896 of JAFACO010000176.1, read as the reverse complement.
CGGAATGACCGGTCTTTCTATTACCACCTGGGTAGGTTCTGGAGTACCCGTAGAAGTTGGTGCATTTGTTACCTCAACCTTTGTATCCTCTTGCCCATCAGGTTTATCCTTTTTACTACATCCATATAACCCCACACTAACACCCAAACACATAATCAGTAAGAGTGTAATAATTTTTTTACCCTTCCCTTGCATGCTAAACCTTCCCTTCTCTTAGAACAAAAGTGTATATTGCTCACTCTCGCGTTCAAATACTTTTGATGCACAGCTTTTGCTTCATAGGACACAATTTCCTATGAAGTAAAAGTAAATAACGGAATTGAAATATTACATATTTCAATTCCGTTATCATTATACCGTCATATTTTGCAGGGAAAAACATTCATTTCTAGTGAATTTGTGTGTAATAATTACTTCGATAAAAAGTTGTATATAGTTAGAATTCATTATTAGACTAGCTATTTCAAATTAGTTTTATCATGATTTAATACCAGCATTAGTCTATCTTAAATCTCTTTAAGGAAAGATTTAACTTACCTGCATCCTCTGCAAGTGCATTGGCTGCCTGTCTTAAGCCCTCAACAGAACCAATTTGATTCGTAGCTGTAATACTCATTTCCTCTGCAGATGCAGCAGTCTCCTCTGAAACAGCTGATATACTTTCAATAGCGGTCAAGACATCCTCTTTTGCAGTTTCTATATGCTTAATTCCTGCTAAAATGTCATTTAGGTTGCCGACCAAATCACCTACATGTTGATTAATGTTGCCAAACATCTGGACACTTTTATCTAAGGATTTCATTTGAGAGTCTACAACATCCTCTGCTCTTCTGGCAGTTACAACTGTTTCATTCGCCTTAATTTGAATATCCTCAACAATACTTTGAACCTGAGCAACCGACTGTAGTGATTTATCCGCAAGCTTACGAATTTCCTGCGCAACTACTGTAAAGCCTCGCCCTGCCTCACCTGATCTTGCCGCTTCAATTGCAGCATTTAAGGACAATAGATTTGTCTGGTCTGCAATCATACTCATGGTTTCAACGATGACACTAATATCCGTCGATAAGGTTTTGAATTCCTCCACTTTTTCAATTACGATTTGTGTAATATCGGAGGTCTCTTTTGCCTTACCACTTAACTCATCCATAATTATGAGACCTTCGTTGGTGATTGGTTTCGTGTTATTTGCAATTTGCTCGATTTCATAAGCACTGCCATTCACTTTATTAATCTCTTCCGAGAATGTAGTCATAAGGATTAAACATTGCTCTGTGTCACTTGCCTGTTGAACAATTCCCTGTTCAATATTCTCGATTGTTGACGTAATATCCTTCGTAGCGGTTAGTAATTGCTCTGTAGTTTCGGATAATATTTCGGCTGAATTATCAACTTTACCTCCAACCCCTTGGACCTCTTCAATTAAACCACGCATGTTACTGATCATGTTACTGAAGCCCTTGGTTAATAAATGGAATTCATCTTTTCTCTTGGTTTCAAACAGTGCAGTTAAATCTCCTGTAGATGCCTGTGAAATTGTCTTTTGCAAGGTATTGATTGCTTTACTAATACCACCAGCAATCAGAGTCGCAGTTACAATGGAAAAGAGGGATGCACCTATAATAAATATGATATTCCACCATTTAATTTCACTAACTTCATTTAATATTGTATCGTTTGGGATAAGAGCGCATACAGCAAAATCAGTATTTTCTAACTTGCTATAAACAAATAGGTAATCCTTACCCTCAAATTTCTCATCGGAAAAATCACTTGCTGCTTCACCCTTCATAGCATCTTTAAAGAAAGCCTGTTCAAAGAAAGCGCTGTCTCTATCCACATCCGAAAGTACTTCTCTGCCATCCAGGGTAGCAAACGCTACTAAGCTGCCTTTTCCCATATCATACTCAGCCAACATATTTCTTATTGCTTCAGAAGAAATGTCAATTCCAATAACAGAATTCTTATTACTGGAGAGTCTTAAAAGTGATATAGCGTAATCTTCTTTTGAAGCCTGTTTTGCTTCATCAATTTCTTTATGCTCGCTAACCCAAACTCCTCCTGGATTTGCTACAACACTCTTCCCCATATCTGTTTGAATAAACGTATCATAAAAACCTTCGCTGCCTTCAAAGTTCAGGTTTTTACCATTTTCTCCAAAAGCATATATTTGCTTAATAAATTGATTCGCACGTTCCGCAAGTGAAATATCACTTTCAATCTCTTTTGCTGCTTTAAAGGCATTGGTCTGAGACTCTGCATCTGCAGCACCAAAGTATGTATTTAAGTTAGAATCAAATTGCAAAATAAGTGATTCGTTTTCTACCGCATCAAATGCAAATGTAATATAATCACTTAATGCATTCATGGTATCTGCTGTACTTTCCTTATAATTACTTATAATTGCATCTTTTGATTTATTGTAGGTCATAATACCAAAAGTCATTAATAAGATAACCGGAAATAAAAACGCCATTAATAACTTAAATCCAATTTTGCGAAACTTAGCAATCTCTGATTTACTAATTCCATTTTTCTCAATCTCATTTTGAATATGAGCTTTTGTTGTTTTCACTTTACGAAAAAATGAAAGTATTTTTGAGAGGCTTAACTTGGGTTTGTCCGTTCTCCTGTTCATAATTTTCCTCCATATATAAATTTTATTATTCACTATTTAAATTGAGATGAAGTATAAATCAATTTGGGGTTATTTGCAATCATTTTTGAGAAAAATCCTTAATTTAACCTAAAAAGCGACAATCAATAGGGTACTAAAGTTCATAATACATACTTTTCGTATATATTTGGTAAACTTTAACAGTCTTTTTTGAATGAACTATTATATTAATCTCTTGTTTGACTATATAGTTTTTGGTAAAATATACCTTGAGGAAAGTAATGGAGGACTATATATGAATAAAAAAATAATAAACATCGGTATTCTTTTACTTATTTTAATTATGTCAGGAAATAGTTGTAGTAAAAAAGCAGCTTTAACCAATGATACGACTTCTAGCGACTCTATTTCTAGTGATTCCATTTTAATTAAAAATCATTCTTTATTAGATACTACTCCATTCTATAATGTATCCATGGAACAGATTGAAGAAACTGGCAAAGAGGAATTTGATATCACTTTTTCTGAAGAAAGATCTAACGGACGCTTTACATATTACACTGGAAATGGCATTATATATATTTCTATAAATGATAAAGATATCTATTCCATCCTTCTCACAGACAATACTTATGAGTTAAATTGCGGAATAAAGGTTGGAATGAAAGAGGATGAGATAAGTAGTTTAGAACTCCCCTTTGATGAATATTCGAAAGATGAAATTGGTGTTGATAAGAAAATAAGCAGCTTTTTATTAAGTTGCAAAATAGGTCCTGTATCAATGCTTGACTTCGATACTCTTTATCAATACAATGCAACTTTAACTTCTGATAACCAAAACGATAATTATGACGGAAGCTGCATCGGTCTTTTAGCTTTTGTAAAGGATGGAAAGGTAATCGCTGTCTCAACTGACTGGCCTAATGCAAATTAAAACGAATTAATGATACAGGAGGATAAAAATGAAAACTTACGAATCAATTGAAAAAGTTAGTGAAGTAATAATTGCCGACGGGCTTTGTGAAGCAATTTTATTGAAAGGTTCCATAGGGCGAGGGGATGATGACGAATACTCTGATGTTGATATGTACGTAGTTGTGAAAAAGGACTGTCTAGAGTTATTTCTAGAAAAGAGAATGGAGTATCTCCAGAGTTATTTACCTGTTCTATATGTGGAACACACTTTTTTCGTTGCAGAGCAAATCGTTGCCATCTATAATAACGGTTTACATTTCGATTTATATACCGTAACAGAAGATACACTGCCTCACACCGATAA
>JAFACO010000098.1 GCA_023425485.1 Bacillota bacterium | reverse complement strand
TCTTAAGGTCTTGTGAGTAGTGGTTGTAGTTACATGTGCATATGGAATTGGACTTTCATGATATCCGCCTGCAACCAGACCAGCTATATGAGCCATATCCACCATTAATATTGCACCTACCTCATCCGCAATTTCACGGAAGGTCTTAAAATCTATCTTTCTAGCATAAGCACTAGCCCCAGCAATGATTAACTTAGGTTTGCTTTCGTGTGCCAGCTTTCTTAAATTATCATAATCAATATAGCCCTGTTCATTTACTCCATAAGGAACAATTTTGTAATAGCTGCCGCTCATATTAACCGGGCTGCCATGTGTTAAATGTCCGCCATGTGCAAGGTTCATTCCAAGAACGGTATCACCCGGTTGTAATAATGCAAAAAATACCGCCATATTTGCCTGTGCTCCGGAATGTGGCTGAACATTGGCATAGGTACATCCAAATAATTCTTTTGCTCTTTCAATTGCTAAATTCTCTGCTAAGTCAACAAATTCGCAGCCACCATAATATCTTTTTGCAGGATATCCCTCTGCATATTTGTTAGTTAATTGACTTCCCATAGCTGCCATTACTGCCTTACTAACAAAATTTTCCGAAGCAATTAATTCAATATGACTGTTCTGTCTTCCAATTTCAAGGGTTATTGCTTCTGCTAATTCAGGATCAAATGTTTTTACATCATCAAATGAGTACATTGTTCTTATTTCCTTTCCGGTTTTATCACTTGCTTTCAGAGCATGCTTTAGTATATCATAACATATTTTAATTTGGAAGTATAAATAACCGAATTCTGGTATATTCATTCATAACAAAAACTAATAGAAGAAAAGGATTCTATTAATAAGCATGCTAGATTACTTTTTACTTCTTACCGATGATAAGTAGATAAGTTAACTTAATGTCCAAATCCAACAAGCTTCCATCCTGTTTGAGGTGATTCATAAACCATTGTACAATCCCAATTTTGCTCCCCACTAATGACTGCATCGTCCTGGTTATATTGAATATCCATTGTAACTCGATAGGTTAATGAGCTTGACTTTGTAACCTCTAATGGCTTAACTTCTATTAGTTTAACTGATTTCAAATTGTCAAAAACAGACTTTGCTCCCCAATTAGAACCAGATAATGGAAGATTACTACTCTCCATAAACAATCCCTCGTTAGGCATATTTGCTGTTAGTTTCTCTAATAAACTTCCTTTCCACATACAATAGAGGGCGGTTCTCTCATCTTTTTGATTCAATGCTCTAAAATATTGCTCAATTATCTTTTCAGGCTCTAATTGAGAAAGTTCATTTTCAGTTTGGTCAGCTGTTACCATATTCGTAATCCACTGGTTTAGTGTTAACCCTGTTACATCCTCAAAACTATTCCCTTTTAAGCTACATGCAGTAAATGCACTATGCCTTCCAGAACTTATAAATGCGCCAATAATTTCATTTCCATTTTTAACAACTATTGCTCTGGCATCCCTGGCTGGGTAGAATTCCTGCGGCATACGTTCCCTTATTCTATATATCTCCACATCAATATTTGTTGAATTAGAATAATCGCTCATATCTAATCCAATATCCTTTGACAACTCATTGTTATAGGCAAAATAATATGCATTTGGATTGAAAGCAGATAAGGTCCTGATTTCATTCAGCTTATTATTCATAGCATAAATTTCGTAGTCCAGTGTCCATCCATACTCTGCAAAAAGCGCTATAACTTCCTCTCCCATATGGGATGTTACATTTACATTTTCTAAAAAGGATGCAATATAACGTGCAAAGTCCGTATCGACCACATATAGACCACCATCCTTTACTAAATATGCTTTATCCTCCATGACTTCATAATATAGATTACAACTGTATCCTCCGTTTTCTTTTGATAGTTCAATCAAATGTCCCATACTGTTATTGCTATATAAATTTGTCTCATCTGAAGGTGTCAAACTAGTATCAATGGTTGATGCTATATTTGAAACTATTGCGCGGTCTGTTGTTTCAAACTCAGATACCGCTCCCTCCCCAAGGTAATCAGGTTTAAGAGTAATTTTTACCCTTTCGTATGTTGTTTCCGATGTTATAGGCGCACTGGTAGGTGCATCACCAGGTAGGTTACTATAATCAACATTACTTCCTGCGGTAGGTAATATGGTACTCGTCGACAGTACATTCTCTGGCAGTTCATTCTCTGGTATTTCCTTCCCACTGGTCATTAAAAACACACTAGCCGTGAGTATAACACCTACTGTAACGATACTGATCCAGAATTTAGGTTTTTTATAGTTTAAAACGTTTCGAACTCTTTCTTTAACACCAGTTTCTCCAAAGGCAAGAGGGCTTAATAGTCCACTCTTTTTAGCAGATAAAGAAAGTAAGGTTATGGAATATTCACCTCGAATATCTACCATTGATTGCTTCATTACATACTCATCAGCAGAGAGTTCAATATCTTTTGCTAATAGATAATAAGAAACCCAAACCAAAGGATTAAACCAATGAAATGCTACGATGATAAATGCAATCGGTTTTATCAAATAGTCATATCGTTTTATATGGGTCTGCTCATGCAGTATAATAAACTCCAATTCTTTTTCACCTAATCCTATAGGAATATATATTTTAGGATTAAAAAGACCAAGAACAAATGGTGTTGTAATAAGATCAGTCTCAAAAATATTATCCCTGATTCGAATAGCCGTACTTACTCGCTTATACAAACGCACATAACTTAAAACTCCATATAGTAATAAGGCAAGTATACCAATACACCAAAGAAATTCGCCAACTGCCAACCAAACCTGAATTGGATTAATACTAGCTCCAGTATGCACAGGTGGAAGTGTTCTATCAAGTACAGTATTCACTGCAGTATCAATTGTAGAGACACCACTTTGAATGGAGGGGTTGGGAGAAGATACGATATCTTGTGAAATTGATTGAGGCCTGATGGGAACTGTCTTAACAGGAAGTTCTATGGTAAATGGAGAGATTAGCCGAACAAAAACCACCGCCCAAAGCGCATAGGAATATTTTTTCGGTGCTTTCTTTAGGAATAAACGAAGTATCATGACAATCAGCGCTACACAACCGCCGCTTAAGCTTAAGTTCATTATCGTTATAAACCCGTTGTTCATTTCGTAGCCTCCTCAATCATTTTTTTGATCTGTTCTGCCTCCTCATGTGTAAGTTTCTTATCCTGTAAAAATGCTGTAATAAAGCTGGGGAGTGAGTTGTTAAAAGTCTTTTCTAACACTTGCTCACTCTCATATTTTTGAACTTGCAGACGAGTAACCAGTGCAGATACAACAGCATTTTCATTTTTTAGTGCTCCTCTTTCAGAAAGCCGTTTAATCACGGAATAAGTAGTGGACTTTTTCCATCCAAATTCTTCTTCACATAACTTTACCAAATCTGTTGAGTTAATGGGTTCCTTCTCCCAAACCAGACACATAAAACGATATTCTGCATCAAATATTTTTATACTCTCCATAAATCCTCCATTCCTACTTCACTTTACTTTCGCGTAACAAGATGAAACGATGAGTGGTTTCGCTTGTCACGAACTAAGGTCGAATACATTAGACTTTATGTCAAGTCTAACGCATTCGACCTTTGTTTGTCAAGACTAAGAATAAAAAAAGTAAACCTTTTACATTATCATAGGTTTACTTTTAATAATACATTTAATAATACATTACACATAGAATAGAGTGACAATAGCTTGCATTTATACTAGCTTTTGTCACTCTATTCTATAATCTTATTTACATATAGTCCGGTCCAAAGCTAAGCGGTAATAAGGACTCTAAAGAATAGATCACATAATCCTCTTCCGATCTTGCCAATATAACCAAAAAACTTTTTGGATCTACAAATTCTCTTAATACCTGCCTGCAAACTCCACAGGGAGGAAAGAAATCCTGTATAATTCCTTTTCTGCCACCAACCACTGCAATTGCTACAAACTTTCTTTTCCCTTCACTAATTGCCTTAAATACTGCGGTACGCTCTGCACAATTTGTCGGCCCAAACGCTGCATTCTCAATATTACAGCCATTATATATCTCTTCGTCTGCGGTTAATAATGCTGCTCCAACATGTTGATTAGAGTAAGGAGCATAAGCCTGACCCATTCCCTCTATGGCAGCTCTGATCAAATTCTTCACAACAGATCTGGTTACAATATCTGTTTGGGTAATTAGCTCCCCTTTTTCCTGGGTGATAAGACTATTCACTTGCATATCATCTGATTGTCTATTCTGTTCCATCTTAAACTCTCCATCCTTCCGATTTATTGCAAATTTGGGTGTCACCACAATTTTAAATATTAGCTTTCCTGCTTTTTAGTACCCTGAACCCTGTTGATTCTTTGCAAGTTTAACAATTCTGCTGGTACCAAGTCTTGTTGCTCCAAGTTCAATGAATTTCTCAGCATCCTCAAAGCTAGCAATACCACCTGCCGCTTTAATTTTTACATTTTGCCCAACATACTTGGCAAATAATTCAACATCCTCAATGGTTGCACCTGTATAAGAAAATCCTGTTGAGGTCTTAATAAAGTCAGCTCCGGCATTGGTTACAATCTCACACATTTTGATTTTCTCATCATCAGTAAGTAAGCAAGCTTCAATAATAACCTTCAGTATATGACTACCACATGCTGCTTTTATTTCCTTTATTTCTTCTTCGATTAGGTCATATTTTTTATCTTTTAAATGACCAATATTAATTACCATATCAATTTCATCCGCACCATTAGCAATGGCATCCTTTGTCTCAAATACCTTAACAGCTGTGGTATTATAACCATTTGGGAATCCAATAACGGTACATACTGCCATTTTATCCTTTACATATTCCTTCACCTGCTTTACAAAAGAAGGGGGTATACATACGGAAGCTACCTGATAGGTGACAGCATCCTCACATATCTCTTTTATTTCATCCCAAGTTGCAGTCTGGGTTAATAA
>JAFACO010000093.1 GCA_023425485.1 Bacillota bacterium | reverse complement strand
TTACTACCCTGAAAATGGATTAGGAACAATTTTAAACTATTATCAAAGCGGCGGTAGTTTATTAAATATAGGAGTAAAACCATTTTGTATTCCTTATGTAATAAAGGATGATAAAGTAATTTATTTTGAAGAGACCAATGAAGCAATTCGCACCTTCCGTGTACTAGATGAATATGTAAGCACTGGAGCTATGTGTGATGAACTTAAGCTCGAAGTTTTAGATTCACGTTACGACTTTATACGAGAACTGTATGAAGCGGGAGAATTTCCTGACATGAAGGAAACCTATGGGGTGAACTATCATTTTGGTTCTATTGTAGAAGAACCAGTGGAGTGGCCTGATGAGGTTGGACATATAGAGGCGGATCTTGCTACCATATGTGGTTGGAAGGATAAGAACAACAGGCTGATATCTGTACCAATTACTAAAGTGGAACACAGGACGAGCGGTGCCCTTGTTTTTCTAAATTTCATACCTCAGCAAACCAACTATTATAACACAGAGGCAGGTCTTAAACTTCTATCAGGAATGATATTTCATGAACTACTAGATCGAGTGTCGTTGTTAATTACTTCTGAATATGCGCGTTATACAGAGCTGGAAACACCGAGTTTAACAGTTGCTATAAGATTTAACAGTGGAAGCAGAAATACAGACAACAATGCAGACAACAATGCAGACAACAATGCAGACAACAAAACAGACAACAATACAGATAACAAAACAGACAACAATATACGGGTTAACTCACCAAGACCATATATATTTAAGGTTAGAGTTTTTGATAAGAGTAAAGATGATTTTATCCTGGAATATTGTTATGAAGATATCGACAACAGTGGTGAAATCTATTCTAAATTTCTACAGTTGAAGGATCTAAAGGAAGGCTTTTATAAAATAGAAGCAACGTTAACTAAGGATGGAATTTTACTTGCAAAAGAAATGACAGGCTTCTATAAGCTGTCTGATAGCACCATAAGAGAGACACTGAAGGAATTCAAGCCACTTACGATTAATACCAGGATATCCACTGATTTTTGTATGCAAGAGGATCAGATATACCCTATCCATGGTACGACTTATTTTACAACGGATGTTTATCGAAATTGTTTTACCAGTTTGAATGTTCACCTTTGTGATCAGGAAATGCTGGAACTTAAAGAAATGGGCTTTAATCTCATTAGAACGGGAATATGGCAGAAATATAATGAATTTTACGAAGTGGAAGGAAGGATTAAAGAAGGATCTCTTCGAGCTTTGGAGGCGTTCTTTTTTACAGCCGCATGTCATGGACTGCCAGTTCAATTCGTATTAGGGGCATATGTGTTCAATCATTGGAACAGGAAACAGTGTCCTATCCATAATCCAGAGGCAAGAAAGAAAACAATCATAGCCTTTACCTCTTTCGCCAAACGATTTGGAAGCTGGTCCAATGTATCGGTGGATGCAATTAATGAACCTTCCTATTCTATTCCAGGCAGATGGACAACAGCAAGACCTTCGGGAGATGAATATGAGAGATTACATTGGATTCAATGGTTAAAGGAAAAATATAAAGATGATATTACCTTACTGCGAAAAGCATGGGGTTTCCCATCCATTGCTTATACTTCCTTTGAGGAGATTGATGTTCCGGCTTTGGAGCAGTTTAGCAGAGGATATGATCGCAAGGATGTTTACGTTAATTATGCAATGATTGCTGATTTCAATTGCTTTGCTCGAGAATCCTATAGTGGATGGGTAGCAGAGCTTCGTCAGGCAGTTAAAAGTGCAAATCCTAATATGTTATTCATGATGGGCAGAGATGAAAGCTTGCGTGTTCCTTCCCAGCAATATGAGGTGTATAAAGGTCACTTTGATATGGTTAACTGGCATCAATGGCATGAGGATTCTGCAATATTTGCAGAATATTTCTTAAACCGTGTAAGAGGAATTCCTTGCTGCGCACAAGAATTAGGTGTCTATCACTATGACGACCTACGTGGAAAAATGAGAATGACTGAGCAGGAATATGCACAGGTACTGGAAAGGAAATTATTATACTCCTTTGGAAATTGGATACAATGGCAATTAAACAGTGATCCTAATATGTTGGATAACTGCGAGATAGCGTTAGGACTTCTTAGAGCCGATAAGTCGGAAACTCCTCATATGAAGATTACAAGACTTTTAACTCTTATTGAAGCAAAAATGGCAGGCAATATGATTGGAAGACAGGAAGAGAAAGTGGAGATACTGACCATACATCCGTCTACCTTGTATTATTCTGCGGACAGTCGTTTTGCAAGAAGAGGAATTCTGAATTCTTTATTTGCACTGCACTATCATTTGAAACTGCAGTCGGATTTAGTGCTCGAAGAATGTTTTAAAGAAGATAATCTAACACAAATTGGAAATCCAAAACTGATTATATTCCCAGCTGCACAGATGATGACCAAGGAAACCTGGGAATTGTTAGTGAAATACATGAAAGCTGGTAAAACAGTGTTGATTTCAGGCTGTGCGGAGCTTGATCAATATGGAAATAACTGCAAACGATTTGAGGAACTTGGAGTTGAGACAGAAGTATGTAACAGTAACAGCGTTGAAAAGGTTTTCATTGATGATAATAGTTACTTCACCAGTTTTCGCGAGTGCGTCGGGTTTATGAATCCCTCAAAAGCCTTGAATAAAGTGATTTATTCAGAAGATAGAGAAAATAAAGTCCGTGTCTCTTCTATTGGAAAAGGAAAGCTGATTCATTGTCCGCTATCCCTTGAAATCGGTGATTCTCTGGAAGCAGTCGTAAAACTTTATGAGTTTGCCATGAAAGAAGCTGGTGTTAGCAATCAGATTTGCTGTGTAACGGATAAAGAGGTAAATCCAAGTATTTTACTTTATCCAATGGCATATCAAGACTGCACCTTGTACACCCTTGTTAATGAAGGAGAAGCAACCTCAATTTCCTTTACTGATCTGGTAACGGGTACAAAAATCAAAGCCTTTGTAAAGGGGCAAAGAGGAGCGAAGCTCTGGATTGATAAAAAGGGTGAGTTGCTTGGTGCTTACATTAACGGCAAGCTTGTAGTTAACGATAAAGAAATTATCCCGAAAGGTGATCTGGTATTATTTAAAGAAGATGGACAAATGCATTATAGTAATGAAGCAAGATAGCAATAAAATATAGCAAGTACAGGATTGAATTTGTACTAGAGAGACATACATTTGTAGATAGTAAGAAAGGCTGGGTTATATATGAGCAATATTAAAATTATAGGTGATGCATTAAAAAATATTCCTTGGCAGGAAAGAAAAGCTGACGATACAAGTGTAATTTGGCGACATACGGAAAATCCAATCATTGATTGGAACCCAACACCAAGCACCGCCAGGGTATTTAACAGTGCAGTGGTTCCGTTTGGTGATGGGTTTGCAGGTGTATTTCGTGCGGATCACAAGCATGGAAAAGCAATGCTGCATGTTGGGCATAGTGTAGATGGTCTAAAGTGGGATATTACTGATGAAGAGATTAAGTGGAAGGATGAAAGCGGGCAACCTTATCAACCAACCTACGCTTATGATCCAAGAGTCGTAAAGTTGGAGGATATCTATTACATCGTTTGGTGCACAGAGTTTGGAGGGCCGACACTTGGACTTGGTATGACAAAGGATTTTAAAGAATTTGTTCGTCTGGAAAATACTTTTGTTCCCTTTAATCGTAATGGCGTTTTATTCCCTAGAAAAATAAAAGATAAATACATGCTGCTTAGCAGACCAAGTGATAGCGGACATACACCGTTCGGTGACATTTTCTTAAGCGAAAGTCCTGATATGGTACATTGGGGAAAACATAGAAGAGTTATGACCAGAGGTGGTTCCGGTTGGTGGCAGGGCTTAAAGATTGGTGCGGGTCCTATTCCAATTGAAACCACGGAAGGTTGGCTTTTAATCTATCACGGTGTTTCTGGAACTTGTAATGGTTTTGTCTACAGCATCGGAGCAGCTCTCTTAGACCTTGATTGTCCTTCCAAGGTGTTATATCGTACCAGAGATTATATACTGACACCGGAGAAGACCTATGAAACTGTGGGCTTTGTACCAAATGTATGCTTCCCCTGTGCAACCCTTTGTGATGCAGAGACCGGCAGAATCACCGTGTATTACGGTGCAGCAGATACTTATGTTGCTGTGGCTTATACCAGAGTGGAAGAACTAATTGAACATATTAAGAACAATTCCGAATTGCTTCCAGGAGATTCTGTGGAATTCAGATAAATAGGAGTTTTCACCATCTGATTTTTACACCAAAATTACTGATTACATCACATTCCTTTTCTAATATTAATACGCTATAATTAATTCAAGAGGTCAGATAATAATACATTTTGTCATAATATGACAGTTTCATTCTGCCTTGTAAACGGTTTTGATTGAATTTGAACTAATCAGAACCCGCTTTTAACAATAAGCCTCTTTCAGAGGCAGTTGTAAATAAATTTATATCAAAAAAGGAGGATTTTTGTGAAAAATTTAAGAAGAATTGTATCAGCTATCTTAGTACTTATCATGGTTACAAGCGTATTTACTGCCTGCTCCAGCAATAAAGAAAAAGATAGTACCGACCCAGGGAAAACTGATGGCACTGTAAAAGAGGAAGATGGAACAACAGGGGAAGCGGAGAATCCCTATGCTGAAAAATTAACCTTTACTATGAGTGCAATTGATGCAGAAAAAGCAGGTCTAACTGAGAATGGGGAAGTTGCTGCTAATTTTAAATGGTTATGCGATACTTTTAATGTAGAATTTGATTTCTGGCCTTTAACCTGGTCCAATTATGTTGACCAGACCCGTATGTGGATCAACTCTGATTCTGCTCCTGACATTATGATGCTGGACGTAGCTCCTACACGTTACAGCGAGTATCTTGAGTGGGTGGATGCAGGATTACTTAGACCATATGATCTTGATACTTATCCTAATCTTAAGGCAGCCTTTGACAACATGGTAACAGGTAAAAAATTTGCTGTAGATAACAAACTTTATGCTTGGCCTGCAGCGATGGATACTAGTAAATATAATTTCTCAATTCCACAAGGTTATATTTACCGTAAGGATTGGGCAAAATCTGTTGGATTATATAAAGAAGACAATATTTATACTTGGGATGAGTGGTTAACCCTTGTTGAAACTGTTATTGCTGGGGATCCAGGTCAGAATGGTGCTAAAAACACCATCGGAATTCTTACTGGTGCAAGTTGGGCGTTCCCTAAATACATCACTGGTTCGATTGCTCCTTACTTAGTATCCTTTGAACAAGCAGCTGATGGTACCTGGAGCTGGGGTGCAGCTTCTGCAAACAGCCTTGAGGCAGTAAAAACAACAAAGGATTTATATGACAGAGGTATCATCTGGGCGGATCAGCCAATGGTTCAGGATGGTGATGCAGTAAATAATTTTGCAGCAGGTAAGCTTTTTGCTGCAACCGCTTATAACACAACCGTAGGTGAAATGGATAAGATCAGAAAGACCTTTGAAGATGCAAATGCAGATATTAATTCACAGGAAGCAATGGACTTAGCCTTCGTTAAAGGACAGGACGGGAAGTTCCTTACCTGGCAGACCAATGACCAATGGTCACAAACTGCTATGAGCCATAGCATCTCCGATGAAAAAGCAGCTAGATGGCAGGCAGTTCTTGATTACCTGGTATCTGACGAAGGTTACTATTTCCGTAATTATGGTATCAAAGATGTTGACTGGAAGTATGAAGGTGAAGAAGTTGTTTGCTTATGGAAGCAAGATGAAAACGGCGAATTTATTAATCCTTACAGCAATGGTACTTGGCCATGGGCTCGTACCGGTGGTAACAGCGATGCCTTTGCATTAATCAGCCCTTCCTATCCTCAATGGGAACGCGATATTTATTTAAATGCAATGGAAATTTTCAGCGACGAAAGTCAGACCACAATTATTCCTGTAAATGCTGATTACTCCTTCTACACATCAGAATCCTATGCACAGGCTACATCTGGTTTAGAAAATGAGACTTATACTAAAATAGCTGAATTGTTAACCTCAAAGGATATCGAAGCTGATTGGACAGCTTGGGTAAATCAGAAACTTCCTGAAGTACAATCCGCATTGGAAGAATTAAATGCAAATGTAAAGTAAAAATAGGCTTACTAGTAAAAAAATCAATACAAGGAATTATCGAAAGGGAACTCATACATTGGGTTCCCTTATTAAAAAGATGGAAATATGGAGGTACATCATGAATTTTCATGGAAAGGGAATGTATCAGTGGGATACCTGGTACTGCAAAAAGAAGGATACGGAGGAGGTTCATGCCTTTTATCTTCAAGATTTAAGACCAGGCAGTGAGCGTTCACGATTTGAGGCAGATAGTCTGGGGCATGCAGTATCCTATAACTTACTTGACTGGAAAGAGCTGCCTTCGGCAATAACACCGGAACCTGCGGGTGAAACAGGTGATTTGACCAATTGGACTGGGTCAACCCTTGAACATGAAGGTAAGTATTATATGTTCTATACCATAAGATCCTCTGCCAGTGATGGAAAGCATCAATACATTGGTCTGGCAACCAGCGAAGATATGAACCACTGGGAAAAGTATAGTGGTAATCCGATACTTTCACCAGATCCTCGTTGGTATAACACCCTCCAGAATACTTCGATTAATAACATAATGGATTGTCGTGATTTAATGGTGGTGAAGCATGATTTACGTCCCGGCTATTTCGGGGTATTTGCTACCAGAATACCTACGGAAGAGTTACCAGAAGGTGCCGTGTTTGCAGGTGCTTATTCTGAGGACCTCATTCATTGGGAGCAAACACCACCAATAATACATTCGAAAGAAAATCAATACTCCATCGTTGAGATGCCGGACTTATTTGAATTTGAGGGCAAGTGGTATTTGACCTGGTTAGAGGACACTTCCTATGGAAAGAGAGAAATATTAGGAGATATGTTTTTAACCAGTGGTACCGTATATGCAGTGGCGGATAAGTTGGAAGGTCCCTACATAGAACCAGAAGACAATATTTTAATTGCGTCCATGGGATTTAATGGTTTAAGCTGTCGTACTGTGGATTTTAAAGGAAAGAAATATGTTCTATATACGATGGCAGAACGTGTGCAGGAAAATGATACAAAACACACCTTTGGCGCATTGGCTCTGCCTAAGGAAATCAAGGTGATAGATGGAAAACTTTCTGCTTGTATAGCAGCAGACTTGCTTAGTGAAAAGCTTAGGGATGATTTAATTAAATCAGAGGAAATACCAAATCAAATGAAGTTTTATAATTGCCATGAAACTCCGGGAACCTGGTTAAATGAGGACGGATTTCTCTATGGCAAGGTTCGAACCACCTGGGCTAGGTATACCTTTGATGTAAAGGCAGATAATTTCTTATATTCTGCTAACGTTATGGTGACGAAAGGTGTCGCAGCAGGATTACTAATCAGACAGGGTGAGAATAAATCTGGTGGTGTGGCATTGTTGGATTATGAACGGCAGTTACTAATGTTTTGTACAGTACCCCGCTTTCAGATTGTCGATATGCGTAAATTAAAACTGGAGTATGGAAGGTCCTATCATATACAGGTGATTGGAAACGATAAATTTATTGAAGTATATGTGGATAGTGTTCTAATGCTCCAATTTGTATGGTACTTTTCCTTGGAAGGAAGATTTGGACTTCTGATTGATAGAGCAGAGGGAAGCTTTGATAACATTAGTGCGCAAAGACTGGAGATAAATTAATAATAAGATATCAACTGATAATTTGAGAGTAACCAAAGTATATAGTAGAGGATAAAACGATAGATGACCACTAATACGTAGGGGAATGGAGTTAGAAATGGTTTCAGTAAATAGGTTACAGAACAGTGTAATAGAAATACACCTTACAAATAATGTGAAAATTGAAAACCCGTTTTGGGATATTGAGATAAAGGCAGTTTTTTATCATAAAGAAAAGAAGATTAGTCAAACGGTTATGGGTTTTTATAATGGAAGTGATAAAAATGGAGATAACGCCTGGGTAATTAGATGGAGGCCAATTGTGGCTGGCTCCTGGATCTGTAAGATAGCATCAAGTTCCAAGTTGAAGGGCTTTCAGGAAGAAATTGAACTTGAAATTACAGAGGAGGAACTCTTTTCCCAAGGCAGTCTTCGAGTAAATACCATAAAAGAATGGAACTTCTGCTTTGAGAACGGAGAACCCTTTTTCCTGTTAGGCGACACCATGTACAATTTATTTGGAGCTTACTATTGTGGAGTTGATGTTAAGTCGATACTGCAAAAACGCAAGCAGCAGGGAGTTAATTATCTGCGTGTGCGCATGCAAAATAGTTCTTTTCATTCCCCTGTCTATAGCAGCTGGATAAATAAGGATTGCTGGCCTTGGGGAGGAACCGCACAGTGGCCGGATTTCAAGAGCTTTAACCTTGATTATTTTAAAGCAGTGGATGAGGTGATGCAGATAGTATCAGAATTGGGATTCGGTTTAGAAGTTATATTTGAGGCATGGATGCTGGAATTCCCATTTAATGACCGTGCACGGTTTATTCCAGAGTATGAGGAACTCTGGTTTCAATACATCATAGCCAGATATAGTGCCTTCCCCTGTGTATATATCTGGTGTCCTGCAAATGAATATGAATTCTATCCCGATGGTACCGCCAAGTATCAATCAGAGGCAGACCGCTTTATGAAACGTATGACAAAGTTTATAAGGAAGAATGACCCCTATGAGCATCCAATTGGCGTACATAACTGGGGTGAGGAAATGACGCCTTTAACAGAAAGAATGAGTAATGTGCAGGATCTGGAGGTTTATCTTGTTCAGACTGCCTGGGTAAAAGAACTATATAAGCCAGGTGCTGATTTGGAACTTTGCTCTAATTTAGAAGAACAGGTACAACAGTTAGTACCAATTTCAGACAGAGCAGTAATGGTAAGTGAATTTGGTTATGAGATGACAGATGGACAAAGTACAGTGGATGCACATGAATTATTGAACCATCACCATACCAGACGAGGTCAATGGAGGGCTGGTTTTGCTGGTTATCCGGTGGTACATGGCTTTAATAATACTTGGGGACCACATATGAATATTGCAACGGATTCCAGAGGTGCAGACTATCTAATCCATTATGCTCGGTTTATGACCGTGGATATTAAGTTTTATGAGATGCAGCCAAATAAAAGTATCCTAGCGAAAGTAAGCGGCGAAAAAGGAGAGACCCAGCCAGTTTGCCTTAGCAACAGAGATAATTCTGTAATTGCAATCTATTATCCGGTTCATGGAGAATGTGAACTTAATCTGCAGGAGCCTTTAAGTAAGTATCTCTACTATTGGTATAATCCCTGCAATGGAGCAAAGTCAGAACTGGAATGCTGTTCAAGCCACCACTTTGCAACACCTGAGGCTGATAAAAGAAAAGACTGGGTACTAGTAATTAAACTGTCACAAACAATGGAAGAATTATAAAAAGGAGGGTTTGAAGTGATTATAGATTCACATGCTCATTTGGGGTATGACTTTGTGTTTGATGAAGAAGCAAAGGAAGAAAGCCTGCTTTATTACTATAAGAAATATAAAGTAGAGGGTGCAATCGTTCAACCCTTCATCAATCGCCCTTACCTACAAGATACCAGGGATATTCATAACCGAATCTATGAGTTTAGTAAGAATAATAGCGTTCAAATATGGGGAATGGCTTCTATTAATCCGCACTTCACTCCAGAGGACTACGAGAAGGAAGCCAGACGCTGCGTGGAAGAATTAGGCTTTGTAGCAATCAAGATTACTCCAATCGCACATGCAGTTCACCCTTCTTCCAAAGATGGATTACATGTATTTGAAGTGGCAAGAGGGTTAAAGGTTCCGGTTATGGTACACACTGGAGCAGGTGCGCCATTTTCAGATCCGGTAAGTTTAATTAAGGCACTGGATGCCTTTCGAGATGTTAAGGTCATACTGGCACATGGTGGTTCAGATGCATTTTTTCAACAAGCATTATATCTTGCTGAAAAATATGAAAATGTATATGTTGAGCCAAGTTGGTTGAGTATTCTTAATCTTAGAAAATTAATGAATACCATTGGTGTCACTAGAGTTATGTTTTCCTCCGATCACGCCATCAATGTTCCAGTAGAATTAACTAAATACAGGACTTTGCTTGAGGATGAAGTGAAACTGGAAAGAGTTTTATCGGGTACAGCAATGGAAGTATTTAACCTAAAGCCAACGTTTAATGATTGATCCTTACACAAACTGTAGGATTAAGATTCTAGGTATTTAGAAAGGTATGTAATTAATATGAGATTAGGAATTGGTTCTTATACGTATACCTGGGCAATTGGTATTCCTGGTTACCCCTCGCCGGAAAGGAAACTAACAGCGCTGGATTTAATACAAAAGGCAGTAGAATTAAATGTCCAGGTTGTGCAAATCTGCGACAATCTGCCTCTGCATTTATTAACTCCAAGGGAGCTTCTGGAAATAAAGGTGGCAGCAGAGCAGGCAGGAATTAATCTTGAAGTAGGAACCAGAGGAATAGAGTCAGACCACCTAAGGGGATATCTTAAGATTGCAAAGTTCTTAAATTCAAATATATTGAGAGTAATCCTACATAAAGAAAATGGAGTTCTTGAAGTGGATGAAGCGCTATCCCTGCTGCAACAGATTGTTCCGGAATTAGAGGCTTTCAACATAACCTTGGCAATAGAAAATCATGAGAGACACAGGGTAAAAGACTTGGCATACCTGGTAAAGCAATTAAACACCACATATGTTGGCATTTGTCTCGATACGGTGAATTCCTTTGGTGCGCTGGAAGCCCCGGAACAGGTAATTCAAGAACTGGCGCCATTTGTAGTAAACCTGCATTACAAGGATTTTATCATAAAACGGATTGACAGTATGTTGGGATTTGAGATTATAGGCAGGCCGGCTGGGCAGGGGATGCTTGACTGCGCAAATCTAAAACAACAACTGATAGAAAGTGGAAAAGAATGTAGTGTGATTTTGGAGCTATGGACCCCATTTACAACTTCGGTGGAACAAACAATTAAACAGGAGAACCGGTGGGCAAAAGAAAGTATTGGCTATTTAAAAATGTGGATGAATGAAACATTGGATATAAAAAATACATAAATTATGCCGTATATCAAGCAGTGGGGCACAATGAACATAAATCAATTGTATGAAAAACTCATACAGAAATGGAGATGTGATTATGAATGGAAAGAAAACAACGATAGCAGTTGTTGGAGCTGGTGGAAAGATGGGTTGTCGAATTTCTGATAACCTTGTGGACTTTGAGTATAATCTTTTCTTTTGTGAAAATGGTGAGGCAGGAATTGAAAGATTAACAGATAGAGGCTTGAAGGTAACCTCTGTAGAGGAAGCTATTATAAAAAGTGATGTTGTAATATTAGCCGTTCCCGATGCAAAAATTAATGAGATATCTGGCTTTGTTGTACCAATGCTTTCATCTGATACAACGGTAATACTGCTTGATCCGGCTGCCGCCTATGCAGGGGAATTAGCGATGCGGGAGGATTGTACCTTTGTGGTAACTCACCCCTGTCATCCAGAGTTATTCTATGAGCAAAAGACGGAAGCTGCAAAGAAGGATTTCTTTGGAGGAATTGCAGCGGAGCAAGATATTGTTATTGCAAAAGTACAAGGGAAGGACGAACTATTTGATCTTGCAGAAAAAATTTGTATAGAAATGTTCCAACCAGTAAAGAAGTGCCACAGAATTACAGTGGAGCAGATGGCATTATTAGAGCCAGCGGCTGCAGAAGTTGTAATTGCAGCTGCAGCAACTTTAATGAAAGAATCTTTGGATGAGGTCGTTCGAAGAGGTGTTCCAGAAGCAGCAGCCAGAGCATTTTTACTTGGACATACGCAAATTCCTTTAGCAATTGCATTTGGAGCAATTGGCTCACCTTTCTCAGATGGTGCAAAAATTGCCATCAGTGTCGGATATGAAAAAGTATTTAAAGAAACCTGGAAGGAAGTATTTGAACCCGAGGTTGTGAAAGAAACTGTTAACAAAATGCTTCATCCACAAAAGTAGTAGGAAAGCGAAGGGTGACCTATGAAGAAATTTGCAGTAATTGGCTGTGGCTATTGGTCAAAATATCAAGTAGCCGGTTGGATGGAAGTAGGG
>JAFACO010000083.1 GCA_023425485.1 Bacillota bacterium | reverse complement strand
TATGCCCCTTCCACAGTTCTTCCATTAAAGCGATCTCCATAATCAGCCGGATTATCATGATACCAGGCAAACCCATGAGGAGAGGAGTTTGCAATTACTGTTTCTATTCTTTTTCCCTTCAGTTCCTTGTTCAACTGGCTTGCTAATACAATACCTTCCGCTATTTCAATCATGCTACACCCCCTAAAGTTAATAAATAGAAATATATTATTACTAAACATTTATTAAATCAGCAGTAGATAAGGGTCAATGTATTTATCCATACCTTTACCTAATTAAAAGATAAAATATAAATATAAGAAAAAATATTGAGAAAAAGACAAAATAGGTCAACATATTTCTGATCGATTCCAGGTACCTCGTCTGTTTCTTCTGCATAATAAGCATTTCCGATGCAAAATAACTGTGATCTGTTGAATTTGCATGCATGGTTTGCTGTTCACCACCAATTTTGAGATCGATATGGTCTTGCATATTCTCCTTTACTTCGTGCTTCTGCTCCATTTTCCCTCCAATTTTAAAACTGATACTTTAATTAAGTAATGTACTTATCGTGTCGCTTTTAATTATTGTTAGCACTATATAGTTTTCCATGCTTTAGCTTGTGCTAAAAATTACCATCCCAATGTTGCATATACTAATTATCTATAATGCTTTTACATATTGATGTGCTCGACTAATTAATTTGTTATACATGTAAACATCATACTCATTAAATGTTTCCTTCGTAATTTGTTCTATTTTAAACCACTCCACTGCGCTATTTTCTCCAGCGCAAATATGCACTTCCTCCGTTTCTTCGGCAATTAAAATAAAAGCTATGGATAGATGCAAATGTCCATTTACGTACTTAGAGTTTTTCGTATGTCCATAAACCGGCAGAATATCTATGGCTGCAACCTGCTTCATAAGTGGTTGTAGATTAATAATTCCCGTTTCTTCTCTGGCTTCTTTTAATGCAACGTATAATAAATCCTCATCACCATCGGCATGTCCGCCAGTCCAAGACCAAACACCTCTAATATTATGATGCACCAGCAATACCTTGTCTAATGTCGGGTTCATAATGAAGCCTGAACTCGTTATATGAGCAATTTCATTGTCTCTAAGTAAAACATTAGAGTGAAACAGCTTAATATAGTCCAGTGTGACTTTTTGCTCCAGCTCCTCCTGCTCATTAACAGGCTGATACGCCTCAATCATTTGTATATAGTTCATACCTTCCTCTTAACTTTCTATAATTAAAACCAAATAAGCTATGTACTTTTTTGAAACCGTTTAATTGATAATTTTTATTAAATCAATTATTATGTACCTTCGTCAGACAACTATTTATTATTGCCTGACAAAGTTACATAATTTTTTAATCCTCCATTGGTATGACTCTAATCTATAATTTTTTGTTACTCAAATCGGATCATCCTCATCTGTTCTATCCACATCTTCAGCAACTATATTAGCATTCTCATCCTGTGCTTTTGAAAATATAGATTTAATAATTCCATAACCAGCCCAAATGGATAGCAAATATCCAACTAAAAGATCTTTTAAAAAGTCTCCCCAAACTTCACCCTGTTTTAAGAAATCAGGTAGTTTACTGAAGGAGTTTGCTAAATTGTCAAGACTATAGACTCCAGAATAATAATACCTACAATAGTCTAACGAATATAGTGTGTAGTTTGCTGCAAATATCATAAGAAGGGCTATCAGCAAGGAGATAACTTGTCCTTTCTTATCAAGGAACCCGGACAGCATCCGATAACCCTTAATAGCAAATAGCATCATCACATAACCTGCTATACCCGCTATAAACCCAAGCATACCAATTACAATCCAAAGAATACCACCAATTGCCGCTCCATTGATTGCGCCTAGAATACCTAAGAATACATTGCTATTTGCTTCTTCTCCGCTGTCTACGGTATCTACTTCTATACCCTGCCTTTGTGATGCCATAGTATAGAATCCATTCTTAAAACCGAATTTTACATTAGGGGTGCGATTTTTTATTGCTTCAACTATATGAGTATACTTCGCACTTTGTACTTCATTTACCTTAATAATAGCTACTTCATGTTCTACATTATCCTGTGTCACAATAATAATTGATGTTTTTGATCCTTTTACGTTATTATTGTAGGCCAGTCCATATATATGCGTAATATCGCTAAATGGAATAATATCAAATCCACCTGCAGAACTGACGATATAATTATCTGTAAGATAGAGCTCCTGGGATTCAGAATAATAAACATTTGAATTATTAATCTCACTGTCCACTTTACGTAAAGTCGAACTATCGACTCTTTTCAAAGTTGCTTTGCTTACCAGGGACTGCTTTATTCTTAGATTAATTATAACTACATACAAAATTAAAATTAATATAAATGCAATGAAACTAATTGTAAACAAACCATCCTGACTGGGTTGTTGCGTAGTATCAAGATAATAGATACCGAACACATCCTTTACAGTGTCCGCTTCTACGAAATCTCCACCCATAAATGTATTATAGGAATCCACTGCAAATTCACCTAATTCTGTATCAATTTCAATTGGCATTCCTTTCAAGGTAACCTGCTCCGGTGCCTCGATAATTTCTTCATCATAGGTATAATCAATTAAATCCTGATATAGCTCCATCTCATCTGCTTTTACTGCTACAATATAAGGATTAAATTCTGTATCTAACGCGAAGCAGTATAAAATACTATTATCAAAATTAGATGCAAATTCTGCTGAAAATAATTCAGGAACCAACTCACTATAATTTTCATCCTCATTAAAAGGGTCAAATGCGGTTAATTCTTCAGAGGATTGTTTTGTTTGTCTCATTGAAATTAAGCCAAGGGCAGCTCCAGCAAAAGAAATAATTAACAATACAATAAAGATAATGTGTGTGAATATCTTTGGCCGACGAGACATTAACCTCTTTAATTTTTTCGAATACTTGAAATCCATATTCTCTCCTCCCATAAAAGCAATTATTATATTTATTATTGCTTTTATGGGATTTGCTTATTACATTTTTCAATGGGATTTCTTTCTATCTAATTTCATATTTTTCTTTTAACTGCATTAGTTCAAGAAATTTTTCTACATCTCCGCCTTCATCTGGATGACAAACTTTATATAATTCACGAAACCTTTTACGGATTGCCGCCTGATCTGCATCATAAGGAAGACCAAGAAAAGCTAAAAGTTCTGGATTTTGAACGCTGCCAATTTGTATCCCACTATGTTTATACATTTCATAATAAACCAAAAACCAAAACTGTGCATAAACTTCCTTCATTTGGTCTTTATTCATATGTTCCAGCTCTTGCAGGGAATATCGTGCTTTACATTTATTTGTATTGCTCAGATCAAAAAATTCTCTCCATACTAAATGTAATTTTTCTAACTGCTGTACTGTACAATTATCAATGTATTCCTTTGAAAATCCATATCGGATACCAAGTTCTAACTTTTTAAGCTGTCTAATTTTCTTTTTTAACTCCCTATCTGCCATACAGACAACTCCTAGATTCACTATTTACTAATACTCTCTAAATTACTTAGAAAATTTAATTCTGCATCACAACTTTGTAAATTGAATTGTGCAATTAAATGAACAGTACTTTTAATTTTTCTTTTGACACCCTCACCGAATATCTAGTTTATTGTTAACTTCTTTTTCATGCATATAGATAAAGGCATTCCTTTATACTGCCCGTAGTTATCTATTACTTCATACCCCAGCCCCTGATATAATGAAACTGCCGGTATAAATGACTTTCCTGTTTCCAGTATTAGGTACTGATAGCCTAGTTCCAATGCTTTCTTTTCTATTTGCTCCATTAGTAATTTGGAAATACTCCTACCTCGAAATTCATTTTTAATATAGACGCGTTTTACTTCTGCGATTCCTTCTTCATAATGTTTAAAGGAGGCACATCCAATGGGCAGCTCCTTCTCGTAAGCTACAAATACATCATGGATATGATTCAATTTATTGTACTGGATATAATCCTTTCTTTGAACTTCTCCACCAACTTGATCATTCAGGTCTTCATCCAGTAAATCACATAAAGAAATAAAATCTTTGTTTTCACCATTAGTATATAAAATCTTCAAGTCCTAACCTCCTAATACAGTAGATTAAAATACTTACATTTTTGAATTATCTATATTAAACCATATTTTACCACTATCAATAGATTTACTGCAAGTTAAGATAGCAAATTATCGCTCATATATCCGCGAAATACCTCTAAATGGTATCATCTAACATAAATTGTAGCTTGACTATTGAGTTTATATTTGATATTCTTCAATTGCAATTAAATAAAATGTCTTATAGGGTTCCGCAGCGTTGAATAACCACTGGTCTGGTCCAAGATAAGACGCACAGTTTAACTGTGTTCACGGAGGGATAAAAGCCTGGGAGATATTCATAATATCACCCAAGGCTTATTTTTTTACGCGAAGGTAAAGTGAAGTATTAATAAATTTATATTTCTTCCCAGATACTTAACATTTTTCCTTGACACAGTTAAATTATCACTAACTTATACTTAATGAAAAGGAGCACATTATGATCAAATGGTTTTTCTTAATTATTGCAGGTTTATTCGAGGTTGGCTGGGCGATTGGCTTAAAATATTCCAATGGTTTTACAAAAATAGTACCTAGCTGTTTAACTGTAGTCGGAATGATAGCCAGTTTTTATTTCTTATCTCTAGCTTTAAAGAGCTTTCCTTTGGGAACAGCTTACGCCATCTGGACAGGAATCGGTACGGTAGGTACCGTAATACTTGGAATTGTACTCTTTAAGGAACCCCTTGACGCCCTGCGTCTTGCCTGTATCGGACTTATTGTGTTAGGCATTGTAGGATTAAAGCTCGTATCTCCTGGGCACTAATACTGTATCAGCCCAATCAACCATTTCTATAAGAACTAATTAGGGCTAATATGATAAACCCGGACTGCCACTCCTTGAGCCTCAGTCCGGGTTTCATTATTGAACTACTTGATCCAGGTTAACCAAAAAAGGTTCCCCCTCTTTCATAAGGATATGTCCGGATTCATATGGCTTACCATCTACTGTGATATATACCTGGTTAACCCCATAATATTGGCCTAACGTATTCACAATGCACTGTAAAATAAGCGTTTCAAATCCTGCACCTGCATTCATTTCTGTTATTAATTCCTTTGAAAAGTCTACTGCTATTGCAGAATCCTCGGTCCTAGTTATACTAAGAAGCTGTGTTGAGGGACTTATCAATGGAAGATAGGTATCCTTAACTGGCGTATTTGACAATATTTCCTGTAATTTTAAAAGTGTATCATCATTGGTAAAGAAGGATACTTCTTTATTCTCTATATAGATTTTCTCATCCTGATCCACATAGTAAACACTTATTATTTGATTTAGTGGAGAGTCTGACTTTAAGGCGCTTAGTTGTGAAGCTACTACATCATCTCCTGTCATAAATTCACTCATTACCAACCCCACCTGTGGAGCGTAAAAATCCTTTGATATACTATCTTCAGCTTCGGTGGTAACTTCCAACGTGGTATAAGTCCCTAAAGGAGTAGTAATTGTTACATCAACATTTGAAATATATCTTTTTCTTCCATCTGGCAAAGTCCATTCGGTTCCTTTTGTTAAAGGTTCCATAAGTAATACTTCTGCATCCTCTCCAGCCACTGCCTCTGACATTATGTTTTCGCGGGAATAGCTTTCACTTGTAGCTGCTATAATCGATAAACTATTCTCTGTTAACTCCAAGACTCTAACTGTTTCAGTTCCACCATTATTCGTCCTGGTTTGCATTCGATTATGCTCTTTATCCAAAAAGTCAACATATCGATTAAAAAAAGCAAATTCACTTCCTTTGCCTTCAAAAACATATTCTGAATCAGCTTCAAATGGATAATAATCTTCTATAGCTAGCTCTTTGGTTGGATTGGTCGTTGGAGCTGTTGTTGGCTGTTGCGTTGGAGTTTCGGTTGGTACCAGTGTTGGTTGATTGGTTGGTGTAATATTCTGTTCCTCATCTTTTGGTTTGGAACAGGCGCTTAACATTAGACATATGATAAGTACCAAGCATGACAATTTAATTTTCATTAAAACCTCCTATCTTAATGATTCGAGCGACTAAAATACTAATTTATACCTATCGATTATTAGACGATGCAAAATCTGGTATGGTTCCTAAATTTACTTCGCTACGAAATAACTACCCCTTATCCATTAGGCTAATTTTTTAATATAGCAGCGTCTCCGCTTATGATTGACTGCCTCATAGTGTTTCCATAAAGACTGCACCTGATGGTTTGTTTCTAGCTCAGGGCCAGTCTCCGCATACATTAGACCATTCTTTCTTGCTGACGCAGACATAGAATTTAATAATGCTGCCGTAAGGCCTTTGTTTTGATATTTTGGAAGTACACCTACCAGATAAAGATCTAGTATCTTAGTTTTAGCATAAGGTGCACGCATTATGTGATACCAGCCAAAAGGAAATAATCTGCCGCCACTTTTTTTCACTGCTTTACTTAAGGAGGGCATACCAAGTCCAAAACCAATCAGCTCCTTGTTTTCATCCACAAGCAGCTTCACATATTCGGGATTTATCAACATAATATACTCATTAACATATTTTTGGATTTGCGCTTCGGTTAAATTCACTGTTCCATATAAGTGACTATAGCATATGTTAAGCAGACCCAGCACTTGGGGAATATAGGCCTTTATCTCACTTCTGCTCTTTACTTCAATCAGAGTGATTTTTGATCTCTTAAGAACTGCTTCGGACAGCTTATTCATCTTCTCGTCAGCTTCCTTGGGAATAGTAACTTTAAATTCCATCCAATCAATATCTTTCCCATATCCAAGCTTTTCTAAATGCTGAACATAATAAGGATGATTATAGATTGTAATAAACATACTTTCTTCATTAAAACCATCCACCAACATTCCCTGCTGATCCATATCACTAAATCCAATGGGGCCATGAATTTCTGCTAATCCCAGGGAACGTCCCCAATCTTCAACAGCCTCAAATAAAGCAGCTGATACCTCATAATCATCTATAAAATCAACCCTGGAAAATCGAATTCTTTTTGTTTCCCATTTTAGATTAGCTGCATGGCTGATGATGGCTGCAATTCTACCAACACATTTCCCTTCCTTGTAGGCTAGAAACTGTTTTACACTACAATAATCATAGGCAGGGTTCTTCTTCGGATTAAAGGTATTAATCTCATCGAGGATTAAATCTGGTATTGCTTGCGGTACATTCTTATAAAGTTTTGCTGGAAATGCAGCAAATATCTTTTGTTCTTTTTTTGTTGTGACTTCTCTTATTTCAACCATAGTAACCCCCATGTTTTCCTAGCACCTGTACCCTTAGAGCCCAATTATTATTTAAGGTGGCTTTAGTTACATCTATTCTATACTCGTTATAATAATATTTTTATATATTTTTTATAATCTGTTTATATTTTACATGAATTGTCGCAAAATGCAATATACTGTTGTTAATAAAATATTATAGGAAAACTAACACCTGCAAGATGAAACAACAAGTTATTACTTGTCGTGAATCAAAAAGGACTGATGCCAGTATTCAATCAGCGTCAGTCCTTTGATTAGATTTAAATTTAAATACACCACTGTTATAGTTCTAATTCGGTTTGAATTTTACCATCTGCCATACGAACTATAACATCAGCTTCATCAGAAATAGTCAAGTCGTGAGTAACAACAATAACACAATAGTTATCTTCATGCGCCAAATGCTTTAATGTCTGTATAATATTTTTACTATTCTCAGAATCCAGATTTCCTGTTGGTTCATCAGCTAAAATAACATTAGCCTTGCTTGCTAATGCTCGTGCAATAGCTACCCTCTGCTGTTCACCGCCAGAAAGCATATGCGGCAACCTTTTAAAATACTGTTCATCCAGTCCAACAGCTTTCAGCTTTTTCATGGCAACTTCCTCTGCCTCTTTTTTCAATACTTTATTAAGACGCAATGGATACATAACATTTTCCAGTATTGTAAGTAGCGGAAATAGATTAAAGCTCTGATAAATTACTGTTACCTTATCTCTTCGATATAAATCGCAATCCATATTATGTGTAGACGTATTATCATATACAACCTCACCTTGTGTTGGTAAATCCAACCCAGCAAGTAAAGATAACAGTGTTGTTTTCCCACTACCACTTTTCCCTACAACTGCATATATTTTGCCTGGTTCAAAACTATAGGTAACCTTGTTGACTGCATAAACTGTTTGATATTTATTACGATATGTATAAACCACGTCCTGTAAGCTTAGTATCTCCATCTTACTCCTCCTTTAAAATCGACATAACCTTCACACTTACAATCCAATAGACCACAATACTAGAGCCTATTAGATAGCAAAGTAAAAATGCAATAATGTTCCCCAAAGGTGGCAGAATCTCATATTGATACATAGCATAATAGGCAATCAGTCCAATAGAGGTACCAATTAGCCCTAAGAAAAACTGTTCCATAAAGGCTTCGCCAAATACCACACTTTTTTTCGTTCCTAACGAACGCATGATCGCAAATTCCTGCTTTCGGTTTCTAACAAACATAAAGCTTGCAAGAAATGCAAGGAATAAGGAGCTCATAATGATAATTGGCTGTAATATTTTTAAAACCTTAATATTGTCCCTGATTGTAGAGACTGTCTTATTCAAGGTATCATCATATACGGTAATTGCATAATCATAGTTAATTAAAACCTCTGATGCCGTATAAGGCTTCAAAGTACCTGTAGGGTCCACATATGTAAAGTATCTTGCTAGAAGTTCCTTAAAGCTATCCAATTGAAGGTTATCCTTAACACTAAAGCTAAGGCTATCTGCATGG
>JAFACO010000061.1 GCA_023425485.1 Bacillota bacterium | reverse complement strand
CATGCAAGACAGGGTTCAACCAGATCCCCTCAGTGGAAGGGTGGCGGTGTTATCTTCGCTCCAAAGCCGAGAGATTATTCCTTCAAGATGAACAAGAAGGAAAAAGCACTTGCAATCAAATCAGCTTTAACTTCAAGAGTAAACGAAGCTAAGTTCTTCGTACTTGATGAATTAAGCTTTGATGAGATCAAGACAAAGAAAATGAAAGCAGTTCTTACTAACTTAAAGTTAGAGAAAGCACTTGTTGTTCTTGGTGATAAGAATGATAACGTACAGCTTTCTGCAAGAAACCTTCCAAAGGTTAGAACTGTATTATCAAACTCCATAAACGTATATGACATCTTAAAGTATGATACTTTGGTATTAACTAAGGATGCTGTAGCAAAGATTGAGGAGGTATACGCATAATGGCTGATATTAAATATTATGATGTTATCCTTAAACCGATCGTAACTGAGAAGAGCATGAGCACTATGGGCGAGAAGAAATATTCTTTCTCCGTGCATCCAGATGCTACTAAGAATCAGATTAAAGAAGCGGTTGAGAAGATGTTTACCGGAGCTAAAGTAGCAAAGGTTAACACAATTAATATGGATGGAAAGACCCGTAGACGTGGTGCTACCTCCGGAAAGACCTCTAAAGTGAAAAAGGCAATCGTTCAGTTAACTGCTGACAGTGCTGAAATTGAAATTTTCTCAGGTCTGTAAGAAGTGTAAAATTTACACTACAATGTGAAAGCAAATTACACATTTGAACATTTCACGTTAAGTATATGAGATATCAAGAAAACAATATTTGGTATCGTTTTTGAAAGGAGTGCACATCATGGGAATTAAAACCTATAACCCATATACACCTTCCAGAAGACACATGACTGGTTCTGATTTTTCAGAAATTACAAAATCTACACCTGAGAAGTCATTGGTTGTTTCTTTAAATAAGAATGCAGGACGTAACAACCAGGGTAAGATTACTGTAAGACATCAGGGCGGTGGCTCTAGAAGAAAATATAGAATTATCGATTTCAAGAGAAGAAAAGACGGTATTCCAGCAACTGTTGTAAGTATCGAATACGATCCTAACAGAACTGCTAATATCGCATTAATCAACTATGCAGATGGTGAGAAAGCATACATCCTTGCTCCTAACGGTCTTCAGGTTGGCACAAAGCTTATGAATGGTGAAACTGCAGAAGTTAAAGTTGGTAACTGTTTACCACTTCAGAACATCCCTGTAGGTACACAAATCCATAACATTGAGTTATATCCTGGTAAAGGCGCACAGTTAGTTCGTGCAGCTGGTAACTCTGCACAGCTTATGGCGAAAGAAGGAAAGTTTGCAACCCTTCGTCTTCCAAGTGGTGAAATGAGATTAGTTCCAATCATTTGTAGAGCAACTGTTGGTCAGGTTGGTAATATTGATCACGAGCTTATTAATGTTGGTAAAGCTGGTCGTAAGCGTCACATGGGTATCAGACCTACTGTACGTGGTTCTGTAATGAATCCTAATGACCATCCTCACGGTGGTGGTGAAGGTAGAACAGGTATTGGTCGTCCAGGCCCTGTTACTCCTTGGGGTAAACCTGCTCTTGGTCTTAAGACAAGAAAGCATAACAAGAAATCCAATAAGCTTATCGTAAGAAGAAGAGACGGAAAAGCAATCAAATAATTGTAACCGTTTCAACGATGTATAAATTTGAAGCATGCAAGATGAATTAAACCTAATTCACTTGTGATGAATTCGACAATAGAATTCTAAGGAGGTTAGAATACATGGCTCGTTCACTTAAAAAGGGACCATTTGCTGATGATCATTTATTGAAAAAAGTAGATGCGCTGAATGTGTCTGGTGACAAAACTGTTATCAAGACCTGGTCACGTCGCTCCACTATTTTCCCACAGATGGTTGGACATACAATCGCTGTTCATGATGGTAAAAAGCATGTACCGGTATATGTAACAGAAGATATGGTTGGACATAAGCTCGGTGAGTTTGTTGCAACCAGAACCTATAGAGGTCACGGAAAAGACGAAAAGAAAACAAGAAGATAATGCGCGAGCATTGAATGGAAGGAGGTTCATCCATGGCGAAAGGACATAGATCCCAAATAAAGAGAGAAAGAAATGAGCAGAAAGATAATAGAGCAAGCGCTAAGTTATCCTTCACAAGAATTTCAGTTCAGAAAGCTTGTTTCGTTTTAGACGCCATTCGTGGTAAGGATGTACAGACAGCACTTGGTATCTTAGCATACAGCCCAAGATACGCATCCACAGTAATCGAAAAGTTATTAAAATCAGCTATTGCAAATGCTGAAGTTAAAAATATGGATACTGCGAAGCTTTACATTGATGAATGTTTTGCTAACCAGGGACCAATTATGAAAAGAATTAGACCTAGAGCACGAGGCACAGCTTATCGTATAGAGAAGAGAATGTGTCATATAACAGTAGTGCTTAATGAGAGATAAGGAGGGCAATAATGGGACAAAAGGTTAATCCTCATGGCTTAAGAGTCGGAGTTATCAATGATTGGGACTCCAGATGGTATGCTGAAGCGGATTTTGCTGATAATCTCGTAGAAGATTACAATATCAGAACATTTCTGAAGAAAAAGTTATACAGCGCAGGAATTTCTAAGATTGAGATTGAAAGAGCATCTGACCGTTTAAAAATAATAATCTTTACTGCAAAGCCCGGTGTAGTAATTGGTAGAGCTGGTGCAGAAATTGAAAATTTAAAAGCAGAGATCCAGAAGTTTACTGAAAAGAAATTAAACCTGGAAATCAAAGAAATCAAAAAACCTGATCTCAACGCACAGTTAGTAGCAGAGAACATTGCTGCTCAGCTTGAGAACCGTATTTCCTTTAGAAGAGCAATGAAGTCAACTATGGCTAGAACCATGAAGTCTGGTGCAAAGGGTATCAAAACCTCCGTTGCTGGTCGTCTTGGTGGAGCTGATATGGCTCGTACTGAATTCTATAGTGAAGGAACTATTCCGTTACAGACCTTACGTGCTGACATCGATTATGGATTTGCAGAAGCAGATACAACATTTGGTAAATTAGGTGTTAAGGTTTGGATTTATCACGGTGAAGTACTTCCTGTTAAAGGAGTAAAAGTAGAAGGGAGCGCAAACTAATGTTAATGCCTAAGAGAGTTAAACGCCGTAAGCAATTCCGCGGCAGTATGGCAGGTAAGCCATCTAGAGGCAATACAATTAACCAGGGTGAATTTGGATTAGTTGCTATGGAGCCTTGCTGGATTAAGTCAAACCAGATAGAAGCAGCCCGTATCGCGATGACTCGTTTTACTAAGCGTGGTGGTAAAGTATATATTAAGATATTCCCTGACAAACCTGTTACAACTAAACCAGCTGAAACTCGAATGGGTTCTGGTAAAGGTTCCTTAGAGTATTGGGTAGCTGTTGTTAAACCGGGTCGTGTTATGTTTGAAATCGGTGGTATTTCTGAAGAAGTTGCAAGAGAAGCTTTACGTCTTGCTATGCATAAATTACCGGTTAAATGCAAGATCGTATCCCGTGCAGACTTAGAAGGCGGTGAAAACAGTGAAAATTAATAAGTATGTAGAAGAATTAAAAGCAAAATCAGCTACAGAATTAAACATTGAATTAGTAGCTGCTAAGAAGGAACTTTTTAACTTAAGGTTCCAGAATGCAACTAACCAGTTGGATAACACAAGCAGAATTAAGGAAGTAAGAAAAAATATTGCGAGAATTCAGACAGTAATTTCCGAGCTTTCTAAGGCTTCTAAATAATTAACGATCGGCAGGTTTGCCTCATGGTTAACCTTCGATCAAAGAAAGGAGTATCGTTGTGGAAAGAAATTTAAGAAAAGTTCGTATCGGCAAAGTTGTAAGCGACAAGATGGATAAGACAATCGTTGTAGCAGTTGTTGATAATGTAAAACATCCTTTGTATGGCAAAATTGTTAAGAGAACCTACAAGCTGAAAGCACATGATGAAAACAATGAGTGTAACATCGGAGATAGAGTAAAGGTTATGGAAACAAGACCTTTATCTAAAGATAAGAGATGGAGACTTGTGGAGATCGTTGAAAAGGCGAAGTAATCTCGTATAAAAAGAATTTCATTCCTTAAGGAAACAATAGAAATTCTTCGAATTCAAGTTCATTGATTATCGCAGGAAGCCATAAAATGGTTCCAGTGTGACTTCAATGAGGAATTCATGGACGAATACGTTATTCTAACGTAGAGTCAGATTACAACTGAAAGGAGTATTATCATGATACAAGCAGAAACCAGACTTAGAGTTGCCGACAATACTGGTGCGAAAGAGTTACTTTGCATTAGAGTACTTGGCGGATCAACCAGAAGATATGCTAATATAGGCGATATCATCGTTGCTGCGGTTAAAGATGCAACACCAGGCGGTGTTGTTAAGAAGGGTGACGTTGTTAAGGCAGTTGTTGTTCGTACCGTTAAGGGCGCACGCCGTAAAGATGGTTCTTATATTAGATTTGATGAGAATGCTGCCGTAATTATTAAAGAAGATAAGAATCCGAAGGGAACACGTATCTTTGGACCGGTAGCGAGAGAATTAAGAGAGAAACAGTTCATGAAGATCGTTTCTTTAGCACCAGAAGTATTATAGGGAGGTGTCGACGCATGGCTATGACCAAGATTAAAAAGAATGATAACGTTCAAGTTATCACTGGAAAGAATAAAGGAAAAGAAGGCAAGGTTATCGCAGTTTTAGACGGCAAAGTAATTGTTGAAGGTGTTAACACCGTTTCTAAGCACAGCAAAGCAAGCCAGAAGAATCCAAAGGGTGGTATCATCCATCAAGATAATCCAATTGATGCATCAAACGTAATGTTAGTTCACAAGGGTAAACCTACCAGAGTTGGTTTCAAGACAATTGAAACTAAGAAGGGACCTAAAAAAGTACGTTTTGCAAAGACATCCGGCGATGTAATTGATTAATTCAGAGAGGAGGAACGTTTTCGTTGGCTAGATTAAAAGAACAATATTTAAATGAAATAGTAGCCGGCATGACTAAGAAGTTCAGCTATAAGAACGTTATGGAAGTGCCGAAGTTAGATAAAATCGTAATCAACATGGGTGTTGGTGAAGCTAAGGATAACGCTAAGGTTTTAGAAACAGCACTCAAGGATATGGAAATCATTGCTGGTCAGAAACCTGTTACCACAAAGGCAAAGAAATCTGTTGCTAACTTCAAAATCAGAGAAGGTATGGCAATCGGTTGCAAGGTAACTTTAAGAGGCGAGAAGATGTATGAGTTTGCTGATCGTTTGATCAACTTATCCTTACCTCGTGTACGTGACTTTAGAGGTGTTAATCCTAACGCATTTGATGGTAGAGGTAATTACTCCCTTGGTATCAAGGAACAGGTAATTTTCCCTGAAATCGAATACGATAAGATTGACAAAGTTAGAGGTATGGACATTATCTTTGTTACTACTGCTAAGACTGATGAAGAGGCACGTGAACTGTTAACACAATTTGGTATGCCATTTAAAAAATAGAGGAGGTATTTCCATGGCTAAAACGTCAATGAAAGTTAAACAACAACGTACGCAGAAATTCTCCACTAGAGAATATAACCGTTGCAGAATTTGTGGTCGTCCGCATGCATATTTAAGAAAATACGGAATCTGCAGAATTTGTTTTCGTGAATTAGCGTACAAAGGTCAGATACCAGGCGTAAAGAAAGCAAGCTGGTAAAAGTTAAGAAAGGAGGCAAATGAAATGACAATGACTGATCCCATTGCAGATATGCTTACGAGAATTCGTAATGCAAATACTGCGAAGCACGATACAGTAGATATCCCTGCTTCAAAGATGAAAATTGCTATTGCCGACATCCTCGTAAAAGAAGGTTACATCAAGAAATACGAAGTTGAGGAAGTTGAGAATTTTAAGACAATCCATGTTACTTTAAAATATGGTAAAGATAAAAACGTTAAGATTATCACTGGTATTAAGAGAATTTCTAAACCAGGTCTTCGTGTTTATGCTAACAAAGATAATATGCCTAAGGTTCTTGGAGGTTTAGGTGTAGCTATTGTTTCTACTAATAAAGGTGTTATCACTGATAAAGAAGCAAGAGCATTAAACGTAGGCGGAGAAGTACTCGCATTCGTTTGGTAAAGAAGAGTACTAATAATAATACAAATGAATTGCTCTGCAATTCATTTGCATAAATCATAGGAGGTGCGGGCATGTCACGTATAGGAAGAATGCCTATCGCTATTCCTGCAGGCGTAACTGTAGTAGTAGCAGAAAATAATAAAGTGACCGTTAAAGGTCCTAAGGGAACATTAGAAAGAGTGTTACCTGTTGAAATGTCAATCAAAGTGGAAGGTAGCGAAATCGTAGTTACCAGACCAAATGATTTAAAGAAGATGAAAGCTTTACATGGTCTTACAAGAACTTTAGTAGCTAACATGGTAGTTGGTGTTACAGAAGGATATACAAAGATCCTTGAAGTTAACGGTGTTGGTTACAGAGCAGCTAAGGCTGGTAAAGAGTTGACTTTAACCTTAGGTTATTCTCATCCAGTAGTTATGGTTGATCCAGAAGGCATTGAGTCCACTATGGAAGGTCAGAATAAGATTATTGTTAAAGGTATTGATAAAGAAAAGGTTGGCCAATACGCCGCTGAAATCAGAGCAAAGAGAGCTCCTGAACCTTACAAGGGCAAAGGTATCAAGTATTCTGATGAGGTTATTAGACGTAAGGTTGGTAAGACCGGTAAGAAATAAGGGAGGAGTGAAATTACATGGTTAGTAAACAATCAAGATCTGAAATTCGTGTTAAAAAACATTTGAAATTACGTAATCGTTTCACAGGTACTCCTGAGAGACCGCGTTTAGCTGTATTTAGAAGCAACAACCATATGTATGCACAGGTAATTGATGATACAGTTGGCATGACGTTAGTAGCAGCCTCCACACTTGAGAAAGATGTTAAGGCTGAACTTGCAAAGACCAATGATGTAGCAGCAGCAGCTTACTTAGGTACTGTAATTGCAAAGAAAGCATTGGAAAAAGGTATTAAGGCTGTTGTCTTTGATAGAGGTGGCTTCATATATCAAGGAAAAGTAAAAGCATTGGCAGATGCAGCTCGTGAAGCTGGTCTGGAATTCTAAGCAAGGAGGAGAATACATGAAACGTACAATCGTTGATACCAATCAACTGGAATTAGAAGATAAAGTAGTATCAATTAAGCGTGTAACTAAGGTTGTAAAAGGTGGACGTAACTTTAGATTTACAGCATTAGTTGTTGTTGGTGACAAGAACGGACACGTTGGTGCTGGTCTCGGAAAAGCTACAGAAATTCCTGAAGCTATCCGTAAAGGTAAAGAAGATGCGATTAAGAAATTAATCACTCTTCCAATTGATGAGAATGGTAGTGTACCACATGACTTTATCGGTAAGTTCGGAAGCGCAACCGTATTACTTAAGCGTGCACCAGAAGGTACTGGTATTATCGCTGGTGGTCCTGCACGTAACGTGCTTGAGCTTGCTGGTTTAAAGAATATCCGTACAAAGTCACTTGGCTCCAATAATAAGCAGAATGTAGTTCTTGCTACAATTGAAGGATTAAGCCAGTTAAAGACTCCTGAAGAAGTTGCAAAACTTCGTGGTATTTCTGTAGAGCAGTTATTACAATAATGATTGCGGTAGCGCAAAATTTCATGGCTGGTGAATCAAGAATTAGCAAGGTTCACCTTGATAAAAATGGAGGTGTCAGAAATGGCAGGTAAATTAAAGGTTACATTAGTGAAATCTACCATCGGTGCCATTCCGAAGCACAGAGCAACCGTTACGGCTTTAGGTTTAAAGAAACCTCATTGGACCGTTGAAATGCCGGATAATGCTGCTGTTAGAGGAATGCTTGATCAGGTTAAACACTTAGTTAAAGTAGAAGAAATATAATTGCTTAAAAAAGGAGGTGCACGACATGAATTTATCAGAATTGAAACCCGCAGTTGGTTCCAAACAAAGCGATAACTTCAGAAGAGGACGTGGCCATGGTTCAGGTAACGGCAAAACAGCTGGTTACGGACACAAGGGCCAGAAAGCTCGTTCCGGAGCTCCTAGAGCTGGATTTGAAGGCGGTCAGATGCCTTTATACAGAAGAATTCCGAAGCGTGGTTTTACGAATAGAAATACAAAAATTATTGTTGCAATTAACGTAGATGTATTAAACAGATTTGAGGACGGTTCTATTGTTACAGTTGATTCTTTATTAGAAGCAGGAATTATCAAAAACCCTAGAGATGGTGTAAAGATTCTTGGTCACGGCGAATTAACAAAGAAACTTGATGTCAAAGTTAATGCTTTTAGCGCAGGTGCAACGGAAAAGATACAAGCTCTTGGTGGAAATGCTGAGGTGGTATAATGTTCAAAACGCTGCGAAATGCTTTTAAGGTTAAGGATATTAGAGACAGGCTGATTTATACTATAATTGCTCTTTTAGTAGTAAGAGTGGGAACTTTGCTTCCTGCTCCTGCTATTAGCAAGGATTATACCAATCAATTTTTAAACTCAGATGCTTTAGGCTTCTTTAATAGTTTGACTGGTGGCGGCTTTACAAGAATGTCTATTTTCGCATTAAGTATTACACCTTATATTACAGCTTCCATTATTGTTCAGCTGTTAACCATCGCTGTTCCTAAATTGGAAGAGATGCATAAAGAAGGTGAAGACGGCAAGAAGAAGCTGAACGAACTTACCAGATATTTAACTGCGGCTTTAGCAATTATTGAAGGTGCAGCATTTGCAATTGGTTTTGGTGGTTCCAATGCTTTAGAAGGTGGATTAACCTTTACAAACTTTGTTGTTATCGTTGCTGCATTTACAGCAGGATCTGTTTTCTTAATGTGGATTGGTGAAAGAATAACAATTAATGGTATTGGTAATGGTATCTCCATTATTCTTGCAACAAATATTATTTCCCGTGTACCATCTGATTTTATTAATATTTATCAAACCTATATTCAGGGTAAATCAGTTGTACAAGGCATCCTTGTAGTCCTTGTAGTATTGTTAGTAACTATCGCATCTATTATCTTTGTAATTCTATTACAGAATGCAGAGAGAAAGATTCCTGTTACCTATGCGAAAAAGGTACAAGGAAGAAAAATGGTTGGTGGACAAACCTCTCATATACCTTTAAAGGTTAATACAGCAGGTGTTATCCCTGTCATTTTCTCAAGCTCCTTAATGTCATTTCCAATTGTTATTGCTGCTTTCTTCCAGGTTACGCCTGCAAGAGAACATTTCTGGCCTAAGGTGTTAAAGGTTTTAGATCAGAATAGTTGGTTTGATATTAGTTCCTGGGGTGATTTTAAATACTCAATTGGTGTACTTATTTATATTGCACTTACTGTTTTCTTTGCATATTTCTATACATCAATTACATTTAATCCGATTGAAGTATCAAATAATATGAAGAAACAGGGTGGCTTTATTCCAGGAATTCGTCCTGGTAAGCCAACCACAGAGTATTTAACAAGAGTTCTTAATAATATCATCTTTATTGGTGCGATTGGTTTATCATGTGTATGTCTTATTACACTCGTATCACAAGGTGTGTTAAATATGAACTTTACCTTTGGTGGCACTTCCATCATCATTGTTGTAGGTGTTGTCATTGAAACATTAAAACAAATCGAATCTCAATTATTGGTTCGCCATTATAAGGGATTCTTAAACGACTAATAACATTCCGTTGTAAGTATGGGCCAGGAATTATTATAATATCTGGCTCATATTTGCAACGGGATATTGTTGTTGATTTTATTAGATATAAGCTGTATACGAACAGGAGGGAAGAGTGAAAGAAAAACCCTTTCACTCGGAAAGAGCCTGTTTAGCAGCCTCTTTCATCATACTTTGAGATGGCGTAGAACGTCATAATGGAGGTTAAACATGAAAATTATTATGTTAGGTGCACCTGGTGCTGGTAAAGGAACTCAAGCGAAGAAATTAGCTTCAAAATATGGCATTCCTCATATCTCCACAGGGGATATTTTCCGTGCTAATATTAAAAATGGAACTGAACTAGGACAGAAGGCAAAAGTTTATATGGATCAAGGCTTACTTGTGCCAGATGAACTTGTTGTTGACTTGGTAGTAGATCGTTTTAAACAAGCTGATTGCGAAAATGGATATGTACTTGATGGATTCCCAAGAACGATTCCTCAGGCAAAAGCTCTGGATGAAGCATTAGAGAAGAACAATGATGCAGTAGAATATGCAATTGATGTTGATGTTCCAGATGAGGCAATTATCAGCCGTATGGCAGGCAGAAGAGCTTGCGTAGGCTGTGGTGGAACTTATCATCTTGTAACCATTCCTCCAAAAAAAGAGGGCATCTGTGATACTTGCGGTGCAGAATTAATTTTACGTGAGGATGACAAGCCTGAGACTGTTGAGAAACGTCTTAAGGTATATCATGATCAAACTCAACCACTTATCGATTATTATCAGGGTAAGGATATATTAAAGACCGTTGATGGAACACAAGATCTTGAAGATGTATTTAAAGATATCATTGCAATCGTAGAAGCATAAGATATATAGGAAATAGATTTATGTTAAGCTTGTATAGATGGGCTAGTAGAAAGGAAGTAATGTATTATGTCTATTATTATTAAATCAGAAAAGGAAATTCAGTTGATGAGAGAATCTGGTAAGATTTTAGCAGCAGTGCTTCAGGAACTTCAGGCTATGGTCTGCCCTGGTATATCTACCTTGGATATAGATAGAAAATGTGCTGAGTTAATTAAAAAAAACAATTGCATTCCTTCCTTTCTTAATTATAATGGTTTTCCTGCTTCCATTTGTCTCTCGATTAATGAAGAAGTAGTTCATGGTATTCCAAATAAAAATCGTATTCTTAAGAATGGTGATATCATCAGTCTTGATTGCGGTGTAATACATCAGGGGTTCCATTCAGATGCAGCAAGGACAATTGCTGTTGGTGAAATAACGAAGGAAGCAAGACGTTTAATTGATGTTACTCAGCAGAGCTTCTATGAGGGTATTAAATTTGCCAAAGAAGGCTGTCATTTACATGAAATTTCAGAAGCAATCCAGACATACGTCGAAGCAAACGGCTATTCAATAGTTCGGGATTTGGTAGGGCATGGAATAGGAAGAAATCTTCATGAGGAGCCGCAAATACCAAATTTCAAACAAAAACGCAGAGGTCCGAAGTTAGAAGCAGGTATGGTGCTTGCAATCGAGCCTATGGTAAATGAGGGTCGATATGATGTATATTGGGAAGATGATGACTGGACAGTCGTATCAGCTGACGGATCACTTTCTGCTCATTATGAAAATACGGTTCTGATTACTAAGGGTGAGCCAGAGCTCTTTACGATATAAGCTTGTTTGAAAGGTTACCTTATATGATGAATGAGATTATCATTGGTTACTTTGCAAAAGCAAATAAAGGCCATGATACAGATAACTATTATGTAATAATTCAGGAAGATAACGAATATGTATATTTAGTGGACGGTAGAATTAGAACTCTTGAACGCCCTAAAAAGAAAAAAAAGAAACATGTTAATATACTTCCGGAATATGATCAAAGTATTTTAAATAAAGTAAAAAACTCTTCCATTAAGAATGAAGAGATAAAAAGAGCAATAAAGCTGTTGAAAAGTTAAGAATATGTTAGGAGGCTGTAAATGTCAAAGACCGATGTAGTTGAAATTGAAGGTACTGTAATTGAGAAATTACCAAATGCAATGTTTCAGGTTGAACTGGAGAATGGACATAAGGTATTAGCACACATCAGTGGAAAGCTTCGTATGAATTTCATTAAAATTGTACCAGGAGATAAGGTTACTCTTGAACTCTCACCTTATGATTTATCAAAGGGTAGAATCATCTGGAGAGATAAGTAATTTAGTTTTTTTATAAGAGCTATAAATAATGAACATAATAGTTCATTTTTTATAATATTTTGTGGGATTATATACTAATCCTTACAAAAAAAGGACAAGATATTGTTTAACTTGTATCTTGTTGGAAATACTTTAAAAATATTGCTTGCTATTATACTTTTGCGGTGATATAATAGTAATCGGACTTTTTTGAAAGGGGTGAATTACTGTGAAAGTAAGGTCATCAGTAAAACCGATTTGCGAAAAATGCAAAATCATTAGAAGAAAGGGCGCTATCAGAGTTATCTGTGAGAACCCTAAACACAAACAAAGACAAGGCTAATTACAATAGTTCGAGTACCTCAAAGACTCGTTATTGTTTTATATATGATTATTCTGTATCCCGTACTACATACTAATGTATCCGGTTTTTCAGAATACTTATAGTTCTTGCTTTTTGTGTTACAATCTTTCTGCCAAATAGGCAGAACATTGTGATATTGTGGGCAGTCACCCGGTTTATCTAGACCGTGATGAGTCTGTCTTAAGAACCGTGCCGTCATCATGGAGTCTTTGCTACAAGCAGATTGTCTTGTGGTCACAATTTAAAGCGGCTGAGGTAATGTGTGACTTAAGTCCACATTACAGATTAAAACAAATTTTTTTGGAGGTGTAAAAAACACATGGCTCGTATCAGTGGTGTAGATTTACCAAGAGAGAAACGTGTAGAAATCGGTCTTACCTATATTTATGGTATCGGTAGAGTAAGCTCGAATCGCATTCTTGCTGCAGCTAATGTTAATCCTGACACTCGTGTTAGAGATTTGACAGATGAAGAAGTAGGCAGAATTCGTGATGAAATTGATGCAAACCATCAGGTTGAAGGTGATTTAAGAAGAGAAATCGCTCTTAACATTAAGAGACTACAGGAAATTGGATGCTACAGAG
Organism: Bacillota bacterium; assembly: GCA_023425485.1. GTDB lineage: Bacteria > Bacillota > Clostridia > Lachnospirales > Lachnospiraceae > Mobilitalea. Next base: position 4,785 of record JAFACO010000061.1, on the reverse strand, counting down.
GAATCCGTCATAGAAAGGGACTTCCGGTTCGTGGTCAGAAGACAAAGACTAACGCTAGAACAAGAAAAGGACCTAGAAGAACTGTTGCTAACAAGAAGAAGTAATTCTAGTCGAAAGAGTTAGTATTTGATAATCAAAATGATCACAAACAAGATGAAACGACAAATCGTTTCACTTGTCATGAATTAAAAAAGTAGAAAGTCAATTGGGTATTAATTCAATTGATAATAATCCAATAGGAGGGTTTGTTCGATGGCTAAGAAGATAGCAACATCAGCTAAAAAAGTGACTAAGAAACGTGTGAAAAAGAATGTCGATCGTGGACAGGCACACATTCAGTCATCTTTTAACAATACAATTGTTACGCTGACAGATTCCGAAGGCAACGCACTTTCTTGGGCAAGTGCCGGCGGATTAGGTTTCAGAGGTTCCAGAAAGTCAACTGCTTATGCAGCACAGATGGCAGCTGAAACAGCAGCAAAGGCAGCATTAGTACATGGTTTAAAAACCGTTGAGGTTATGGTTAAAGGACCTGGCCAGGGTCGTGAAGCAGCAATTCGTGCACTTCAGGCTTGCGGTATTGAAGTAACAAGTATCAAGGATGTAACTCCGGTTCCACATAACGGATGTCGTCCTCCAAAACGCAGAAGAGTCTAATTAAGGAGGTATATTACGATGGCAAGAGATATGAGTCCAGTTTTAAAAAGATGTAGATCACTTGGTCTGGAACCTGCTTACTTAGGAATCGATAAGAAATCTAACAGATCATTTTCAAGAGCAGGCAAAAAAGTAAGTGAATACGGTGCACAATTAAGAGAAAAGCAAAAGGCTAAGTTCATTTACGGTATGTTAGAGCAGCCTTTCAGAAACTTATTTGCACGTGCGAAGAAGATGAAGGGTGCTACAACAGGTGAGAACCTGATGACACTTTTAGAGTTAAGACTTGATAATGTTATGTTCCGTATGGGATATGGCAGAACAAGAAAAGAAGCTAGACAGATCGTTGATCACAAGCACGTTTTAGTTAACGGCAAATGTGTTAACATTCCATCCTATACATTAAAGGCTGGAGATAAGATCGAAATCAAAGAGAAATTTAAGAATACACAGAGATATAAGGATGTCTTTGAGGTTACTGACGGTAGAACCGTACCTGCTTGGCTTGAAGCCAGCCATGAAGCATTTACAGGCACTGTAAAGGAACTTCCTACAAGAGACCAGATTGATGTTCCGGTAAATGAAGTGTTAATTGTCGAGTTGTACTCCAAATAATAACGAAAAGCAACTCAAAATACCCAGAAGGAGGGTCCTGTTGTGTTTGATTTTGAAAAACCCAAAATAGAGATTGCAGAAATTTCCGAAGATAAAAAGTTTGGACGTTTTGTGGTAGAACCTCTGGAAAGAGGATATGGTACAACCTTAGGTAATTCTCTTAGAAGAATTATGCTTTCATCATTACCGGGTTCTGCCGTAAGTCAAATTAAGATTGACGGTGTTGTTCACGAATTCAGCGTGGTTCCAGGTGTTAAGGAAGACGTTACTGAAATTATCATGAACATAAAAAGCTTAGCAATCAAGAACACAAGCGATACGAGTGAGCCTAAAACTGCATATATTGAAGCGGAAGGCGAAGTTGTAGTGACAGCAGGGGATATACAAGCTGACCCGGATATCGAGATACTAAATCCTGATCAAGTAATTGCTACCTTATGTGGTGGTCCAGATAGCAGACTTTATATGGAGTTAACTATCACCAACGGAAGAGGTTATGTAAGCGCTGATAAGAACAAGAATGATGATTTGCCAATTGGTGTAATTCCAATTGACTCCATCTACACTCCTGTTGAGCGCGTTAATCTTATGGTTGAGAACACCCGTGTAGGTCAGATTACTGACTTTGATAAGCTGACCCTGGATGTGTACACCAACGGAACGCTCATCCCAGATGAAGCAGTAAGCTTGGCAGCAAAGGTTTTAAGTGAGCATCTTAATTCCTTTATTGATTTGTCCGAACATGCAAAGACCGCTGAAATTATGGTTGAGAAGGAAGACAATGAGAAAGAAAAGGTTCTTGAGATGAACATTGACGAACTGGAGTTATCCGTTCGTAGCTATAACTGCCTCAAGAGAGCAGGAATTAATACGGTAGAAGAGCTGACTAACAAGACAGCAGAAGACATGATGAAAGTTAGAAATCTTGGCCGTAAATCTTTAGAGGAAGTACTTGCAAAACTGAAAGAGCTTGGTTTATCTTTAAACGCAAGCGATGATTAATATATATAGTATGATTCAAAGGAGGGAAACAAATGGCAGGTTATAGAAAACTTGGAAGAACCTCAAGCCAAAGAAAAGCGCTTCTTAGAAACCAAGTAACAAACTTATTATACAATGGTAAAATTGTTACAACAGAAGCTAAGGCGAAAGAAATCCGTGGCATTGCTGAAGGCATGATCGCACTTGCTGTTAAGGAAAGAGACAACTATGAAACTGTTGAAGTAACAGCTAAAGTTGCTCGTAAAGATAAAGATGGTAAGAGAGTGAAAGAAGTTGTAAATGGTAAAAAGGTTACTGTTTTCGATGAAGTAAAGAAGACTGTTAAAAAAGACAAGGCTTCTAGAGTTCACGCAAGAAGACAGATGATGAAATTCCTTTATCCTGTTACCGAAGTTCCAAAGGAGAACGCTGGTAAGAAGAGAAATACCAAGGAAATCAACTTATCCGATAAGTTATTCGATGAGATCGCACCTAAGTACTCAAATCGTAACGGTGGTTATACAAGAATCGTTAAGATTGGTCCTCGTAAGGGCGATGCAGCGATGGAAGTATTAATTGAGTTAGTATAATCGTTAATATTTAATGCTTAATAATAGGCGCTACCTGATGGTAGCGCTTTTTTGCATGTAAATAAACAAATACTTAGGAAAGATATTTTAACTAAAATGCAAGGACGATATAGCAACAAATCGTAGTAGTATAACAAATAACAATATATAACATAATAAGGCAATAAATAGCAAAATAGTTGTTGCATTGTTAAACTTTTCATAATAATATGTATATACCATGTAAAAAAGTGGTGATAATGCGTAGGCACCATTAGGGGATGGTTAAAAATTCTGGGAGGAAGTTTATGAAAAGGCTAAGTAAAGGGTTTATTACAGTTTTATTAGTTATGCTTATGCTTTTACTAGGTAGTTCAAGCGTATATGCGAAGGAAAGCAATGAAAAAGAGAAATCCAATGAAAATGGTAAAGGAAATGACAAGAAAACGATTGAGGTAGTAATTAAAAATGTATCAAAGGACACATTACTCACTGTAAATGAAACATTCAAGTTTGAAGCAAAAGTTAAGTTTTCAAAGAATGTAAAAGAAAAGGACAAGGATGGAATTGTACGTTGGGAGCTATCAAAGGATAAGGCAGGTGTAAATACCATTGGTATTGACGGTAGTGTATCACCAACCCAAGATGGATCTTTTAAGGTACGAGCTCTTTATTTTGAATCAGAAAAGACATATAAAAATTGGCTCAAAAAGAAAAATGATAATTTCATTATTGCAGCAAGTGACTGGGAGAAAATAAACGTTCAGAAGGAAGAAGTTGAGTACACAAGCCCTACAGTAACTTTAATTGGAAATGATGTAATGTTTGTGCAGTTAGGTGAACATTTTATTGATCCAGGTGCAACTGCTTATGATACCATTGATGGAGATATAAGTGATAAGATTACCGTGTCAGGAACTGTCTATACTGACTCTATAGGAGAATACTATCTATATTATGAAGTACAGAATGGAGCAGGATATTCTGAACAAGAAATAAGAGTTGTTGCAGTAATTGATTTAGTTGGTTCACATTCCCCTGTTATTCAACAAAATTGGTTTAATATTGAAACCAGAGTCGGACTTGAGTTTGATATAGACTATGGAACGGCATGGGATTATGAAGATGGTGATATAACTAATAGTATGGTTATTACTGGAGATAAAATTGATTTTAATAAAGTTGGAAGATATGATGTTATTTTAAGAGCCACTGATAGCGATGGTAATACCACGGAAAGATTAGTTATTGTGGTTATACAAGATTTTGAGAATCCAAAGGATTTTATAGCACCAATACTGGGTATACATGGTTCTAATACTTACTATATGAGTGTTGGTGATACATATGTAGAAGAAGGCTATTATTGTTATGACAACTTTGATTTAGAGATAATAAATAAAGTTGTTATAAATAGCAATTTAGATGCAACTAAACCTGGAACCTATCAAATAACCTATGATGTAACTGATGCAGCTGGTAATGTAGCTGAACAGGCAGTAAGGACAGTCATAGTTGGTGATTATAAGGAACCCGTTATAACTCTTAATGGTGATCCGATTGTTTTTATTACAGAAGGTGAGATTTATGAGGAATTAGGTGCTACAGCAATTGATAACGTTGATGGTGATATTACAGACTTAATATCAATTATAAAGGATGTTGAACCTATATATCCTGGTCGATATGCTATAACTTATACCGTGATGGATTCGGCAGGAAATTCTTCCACGCTATTTCGAACGTTGATAGTTACGGAAGAAAATTCTATACCAGAACCAGTGATTATTCTTGATGGATATGAGTGGGTATTTGTTAACCTTGGTACTTCTTATTAGGAGATTGGTACATTCGCATTTGATAAATTTGATGGAAATATTTCGGATAAGGTGATTGTCGGCGGTGATGTGATAAATCCAAACAAAGAAGGAATTTATTATGTTACTTATGATGTAGTTAATAG
>JAFACO010000057.1 GCA_023425485.1 Bacillota bacterium | reverse complement strand
ATGTATGGTATTTTTAGCAGCGTTTGGTTTTAAACCCTTGAATCTGCTCGGCGCACCTGATATGCGTTATGGTATTGATATTCGAGGCGGAGTTGACGCGGCATTTCAACCAGCAGGAGAAAATATTAATCCAACGAAGGAACAGCTGGAGGCTGCCCGTGAAATAATAGAAGTTCGTTTGGACCAAAAAAATATTATGGACCGTGATGTAACAATCGATGCAGAAAATGGTTATGTTATTGTTCGTTTTCCTTGGAAAGCGGATGAGTCCGACTTTGATCCAGAGACAGCTATCGCAGAGCTTGGAGAGACTGCAATGCTGACCTTCCAGGATTCTGATGGTAATGTAATGATTGATGGTTCTAATGTAGTTAGTGCAAAGCCAGTGTTGGATAAAAGTAATAATCAATATGTGGTATCCCTTGTATTTAATGAAGAAGGAACCAAGCAATTAAGTGCGGCCACGAAAAAATTATTGAATAAGCCTATGCTTATTTATATGGATGAAACTATGATTCAAGACCCAACTGTAAATAGTCGAATTACAACTGGCGAAGCACAAATTACTGGTATGGCAAATTACGAAGAGGCAAAGGACTTGGCAGACAAGATTAATTCTGGTGCTCTTCCTTTCTCTTTGGAATCTAAGAATTACTCCACTATTAGCCCAACACTGGGTAAAGGTGCATTAAATATCATGCTTCAAGCTGGTGCTATAGCGTATATCTTAATCTGCGCATTACTTATTTTCTATTATAGAGTACCTGGATTTGTTGCTTGTATCGCTCTTACGATGCAGATAGCTGGCCAGATTCTTGCACTATCGATACCGCAGATGACATTGACCTTAAATGGTATTGCAGGTATTATTCTATCCATTGGTATGGGTGTGGATGCTAACGTAATTTCTTCCGAACGTATTAGTGAAGAAATTAAATCCGGTAAGAGTGTTGCTTCTGCCATTGCTTCCGGTTTCTCTAACTCATTTGCATCTATCTTTGATGGAAATATTACAGTCTTAATCGTAGCTTTTGTTTTAATGATTTTTGGTACTGGGTCCCTATTATCCTTTGCTTATTCCTTGTTTACAGGTATTGTATTCAACTTTGTAGCTGGTGTAGCGGCTTCTCGTCTGATGATCTTCTCCTTAAGCTCGTTTAAATTCTTAAATAAACCAGCGTTCTATACCTGCTTGTCTAGGAGGGTAACACTATGAATGAGAACAAAATAATTGGATTTTATAAAAAACGTTTTATCTTTTTTGGTATTTCTATAGCGATAATGTTAATTGGTGTGGTTTCCATGTATTTTAATGGTGTAACACTGGATATTCAATTCAAGGGTGGAGCACTTTTAACTTATACCTACGAAAATACAATTGATGAAAATAAGGCCGCAGATATTGCTACGGATATGTTGGATAGACCAGTTACAACACAGTTAACAACAGAGATTGCAACTGGTAAACAGATGATTATGTTTAATATAGCAGGGGATTATGGTCTAGAGGCTGGTGTACAGCATGAATTTGATGATACCTTAAAGGCAGAGTTTCCTGATTCGAATCTAAATCTTTATAATTCACAAATGGTTGAGAAATTCTTTGGAGATAAATTCTTACGTGACGGTGTTATTTCCATTGTATTAGCAACCGTATTGGTATTAATTTATGTATGGATTAGATTCAACTTAATGGGTGGATTATCTGCCGGAGCAATGGCGGTCGTTGCACTTGTGCATGACGTATTGGTTGTATTCTTTACTTGTGTAATATTTAGATTACCAATCGGTGATTCCTTTGTAGCCGTTGCATTAAGTATTATCGGTTATTCTATCAACGATACTATTGTAATTTATGACCGTATCAGAGAAAACGCTAAGACCTATGTGGGATTCCCTGTGGAGACGATTAGTGACTTATCAATCACACAATCCATGATGCGTTCTGTTATGACCAACTTCTGCGTTATGATTAGTGTTACCCTTGTATACATCCTTGCATTTGCACATAGTATTGAATCCATTCAGGCCTTTGCACTTCCAATGGCTATAGGTTCCATCAGTGGATGCTATTCCACCATCTGTATTGCCGGACCACTTTGGGTAATGTGGAAGAAGAGAAATGGTGATGTGCTTCTGTTCAAGGAAAAAGAGCCAGAAAAAGCAAAAATAAAAACAAACTATAGATACTAATACGAAAGAAATGTGTTAAGTTTCTTTGGTGCTAAAAAAGCTGCCCCAGACTTGGGACAGCTTTTTTACGTTTATACACTTTGTTATTGGAAAATTAATATGAAATTATTGCAGTGACAATGTTTTTATTCTATTCACACTGTAATTAATTGCGTAACAGATATGATCAGCCATTGACATTACAACATTAAGGCGAGTGGTTTGAAGAAGCATATTATCAAACATTCCGGAGAAATTAACAATACCCGTTATAAAGATGTCACCAACGGCTGGCAGATCTTTTTCAACTCCTGCACCTGGCTTTAGAGGGCCTTCGCCAATTGTTATATATCCGATGTGATTGGATTTTCCTAAAGAGGCATCAATTGCTACAATAAATGCGTTGTCATGAGTTTCATAAATCCTTGAGATGGTTTCCTTTAGATTTTTTGCATGTACTGGATCTTGCAGTGTTCCATAGATATGATAATTTTGATGCTTTTTAAGCTTTGATAATTTATATCCTATAATTGGTCCAAGACAGTCTCCAGTAGCCCTGTCCGACCCAATGCATAAAAAAATTAATGTTTTATTTATAAGATCTTGATTATTTATTAAATCCGACAACGTACAACCTAATTCGTAAGCGGAGTTTTCTTCGTTAGAATTATAGTAAGATATTCTACTGTTTTTAAAAAAAATGCCCATAATAACCTCCGGATAAAATGAATATTCAGATGTCAATAGATACAAGTGAATAGTAAGAACAAGTGTAACTAATAAATATATAGTCTTATATAGTTACAAACATGTTATCTTTTCCTAGAGTATATCCAAGAATGATTAAGAATAGACATAGAAAATGAACAATTTCAAAAAGTCAAGGAGTTTATTAATATTTATTTCGAGCAGATTCCATATAAAGTGCCTGCCTAAGTGAAAGATATCGCCGAAAAGGGAAGAAATCCGTTGAAAATAAAGGAAAACTTATTCCTAATACGAAACTTAAAGTGACAAAAAGCATGTCCTTACTATGTTAAACTGACTATAACTTATATCAGACAACCATATGGGGATAGGAGTGAGTCGCATGATCGAGACGATTTACAGCAATGAAACTGCAGATTTGGGCAGATCGAATAAGGTACAAGGGACCTTTAAAATGCCGAAAAATATTCGGCAGATTGGTAAAACTAATGCAGTAAAAAAAATATATGTGGAAGACTATGTAATGAGCTACATCAAACAGCTGGCAAATGGAGAGTATTCCGGATATAAAATAGCTGTCTTATTAGGACAATGTATCAGACTGGATAACTGCAGAAATATTTTCATTTCAGGAGCAGTTGAGGTTAAAGATATTGATTCAAACGGTGAAATAGCCTTTTCAAATGAAGTATGGACAAATATCTACGAAGATATTAAGAAATACTTTGTGGAGGCCGAGATAGTTGGTTGGTTTGTTGGTGGACCAGGGTATTTGCTGGACGAGGAAGAAAAGATTCAAAAAATACATATTGATAATTTTGCTGGTCAGGACAAGGTTCTTCTTACCTATGACAATATGGAAAAGGAGGAAAATTTCTTTAGTTATGAAAGTGGTAGATTAGGCAAGCAGGAAGGCTACTATATCTATTATGAAAAAAATGAAGAGATGCAAAATTATATGATAGAACAGCGTCAGGAGCAAAGTAGTGAAGCTGACTATGAGGATAAGGTAAGCAAAGATATTCGAACCATTCTTGAGAAGAAAAAAGAGCCAGAGGAAGATAATAAAAATTTGACACGACTCATGTATGCTGCTGGAACCTTGCTGGCGGTTATCATTCTTGTAGTTGGTGCGGCAATACTTAGCAACTATGATCAGATGAAGAGCATGCAAAAGACCATGGACTATTTAACGAATAGTATGCAAGACATCCAAACCATGTTTACGGACGATGGGGATGTTGCAGAGACCTCTTCAAGCAATACACAG
>JAFACO010000033.1 GCA_023425485.1 Bacillota bacterium | reverse complement strand
ACACACAGAAACGTATATCGGAGAGAAAGATTTATTTCTGGAGATTTACCAGCAAGAAATATATGAAGCAATGGCAAAAAGACCACCATTGTTATTTATCCATGGAGCTTATACTGGTAGTTGGATGTGGAGTAAATATATCCCCCATTTTGTAAAGGACGGCTGGAAGTGTTATGTAATGAATTTGAGAGGCCACTATAAGAGCAGGTCAGTTGATCTAACCAAGGTAACCTTTCCAGATTATTTGGATGATATCAGGGAGGTTATATCAGAGTGTGGTGAGCCTCCAATTATCATCGGGTTTAGTCTTGGTGGAATTCTTAGCCAGAAGATAGCAGAATCCACAGAGCTGAAAGGGCTAATACTGATTGATTCTAGCATCAGTCTGGAAGTTAATGAAATCGCTCCCTATCAAGATTTAGCGGAAGATAAGTTTGGTGACATAATACCCTGTCCATCACAAGATGAGATGTCGAGTATTGATGAGTCGGAGGAAGATATTATTTTCCAGAAAAAATATCTCTCTATGGAATCAGCAAAGGTTTTCCGTGAATGCGGGTGCTGGATAAAAGGTGTCCATGGGGTATCCATTGATAGCCGTCTGATAAGCTGTCCATCTTTAATTATTAAATCAGTAAATAGTACCGAAGATGATCGGAGGGGTAGAGTGGAAGCTGACTATCTAAAAGGGGAATATACCAGTTTTTGGAATACCACACATACAGGATTACTGATTGGGCAGAGATACTATGAAATTGTAGAGAGAATACAGATGTGGCTGAAACAGTTTTAAAATCTTGGAGGTGCTGTTGCAAAAAGATAAATATATATTATCTGTTCACTAAACATAGTAGACATTTGCAACAGCACCTCTAATGTAATTTAATTAGCATGGATAGATACTTTCAGCTTGATAGATTAACCCTTAAAATTAACTATTACCCTTACAAGCCTTAAACACAGAACCTATCCTATCTTTTAAATCAAAGTATCCCGAATCCATTAAGATAATAGGATTAACTTTTAAAGCATCGGGTTTATTGTTAACAAGACAGTCTTCCTTTGCATATACCGCAACAATTTCTCCAAGAAACATTGTAAAATCAAAGATTGGTATTGTTTGAATCACTTTACAAAGGTAATTAACAGGACAATCTTTAATCAGAGGTGCAGTAGCAACTTCATCATAAAAGGATTCAAAAATCTCTGATTTATCTACCTTGCTGCCTGACACAATACCACAGTAGTCAGTTTTTTCAATCGAGTCAGCTGAGGGAATATTTACACTAAAATACCCATTCTCAATTACTCCAGCAGTTGTGCAGTGAGTATTTTTCAGAGAAATGTAAAGAACAGGCTTTTGGCTTACTACCCCGTAGGCACCAATGGTAGCGTAGTTTGGCTTTCCATTAACTAAGGATCCCGCTAGTACAGTTACATAGGGACCAAAGGGTACGTTTGCTATTTTCTTTTTCATCTTATATAACTCCAATCATTTTATATTTGCTGCAGCTATTAGAGTATAGGCCACTAGCAAAAAAAATATAGACTTTTTCTTTATGGGAAGTTATCATATAGATAGAGTGCGCCCCCTTACTAAGTTAAACATATGTAGGGGGATTTTTCTCATATCTATTTTCTTCTCATATCTAATAGATAGTGTAACTTTCTAAAAGTTCTATATTACCTTTGTAATTACCTTTGCAGTTAATTCTTTTTTCATTTTTATTTCCATTACTTCAATGTTCTTCAAATTAGTTAAGTTTGGTTTTATCTATTAAACAAAATTTTTGTAGTTTTTAATGCCATATTAATGCAAAATATGTACAAATATGAGAGAATTTAACTATTGCTGTTGACAATAATATTAATTTGCTTATTCTATTATTGAGTGTAAAATTCTGCTATCAACAGTATGAGATTATGCATAAGACAAAGGGTAAAGGGAGGAAGTAATAACAATATGAAAAAGAGTATAAAAAGATATTTAAGTATTATTTTTATGTTAGTAATTCTTATTAGTAGTATTAATACAAATGTAATCACTGTACAGGCAGCTGGTGCAGATAATTGGTCTTTGAATATTCAGAGCTTAACACATTATGGAATGACGCTCAAAGTGTCGGGGGTCGATAAAGCACAAAACGTTACCGCTTACATTACAACGGATGCGAATACGTTTACGAGAATTTTGAACTTGACCAAAGCAACACAGACCTTTGAGTTGACCTTTGATAAAGGCTATGATGTAGACACATATGTGTCAGTTTATTTACAAGATGCCTCTGGTAATCAAACAAGCACAGAGAGTGATGTAATCACAGAAGATAAGATTGAAGTATGGGGGAAGGCATATCCCAAAATGTATATAGGTGAGGTATGGGGACAGAATGTTACTTCCGTATACGCTATGATAGACTTTCAAAAGTACGAAGGAGTTATCAATAAAAAGGACAATACCGTTAAGATTACATATCCGAAACAAGCGGTGGATACGGAAATACAGATAATCTCAACGGATGGCTTTTGTACGGAAACAGATGAAATAGCCATAGAAGAGGATTATTTAGAGCTACCTTCAATTAAATTAACAAGAACCGCTATGTTAACGAATTATGCCAAGATGCCAGAGGGATGTATCATATACGCAAAGATAGGTAACTCTACCTATCAATCAACACTGGGAAAAAGTGTTGCATTTGTGGACGGAGTAATTCTAGAATATCCAGTGCAAAAGGAAGGGCAAGTTGTTTCTGTTTGGATGGAATCAGAGGATGGAAGTTCCACAAAGCCAAAAGACTATAAAATTGAAAAATGTAAACTGGAACTTAATGAAGGCTATCAGTTAATGGCATATCCCAAAAAAGTATTTGGCAGTGTCGCTGAGGATTCCAAAAGTATTACCTATGTTGTTGCAGAGATTGGCAAAAATAAATATCAAGCAAAGGTAGATGCAAAGGGTGATTTTGAAATAGAGTATCCAGCACAGAAATTGGGGGTAAGCATAACGGTAACAGGATACGATGAACATGGTTGCGCTTCCGAACCCCTAAAGAAAAAGATTGAAAATTCCTATAGTATAGAAGATGCAAATTATGTGAAGCATATCTATCTCTCACAGGCAACAGGTTACACCACTTATGATATTGCTAGAAGATTATGTGTCCAAATTGGAGATAAAGTTTATTATAGCGATTACTCAAAAAAGAGTGAACAGATCTTAAAGGTTACTTATCCAACGCAAAAGATAGGGACTGAAGTTAAAGTGTGGTTTGAAGAAAAGAATGGTTCCTATTCTAAAACTATGAAAAAGAAGATTGAGGATAAGAAACTCTATGTGGACAAGTATGAGCTGCAAACAACTTTTATTATGGGCGAAATATCAACCATGATTTGGACAGAGGAAGGAAATATTAAGTTAAAATCCGCTAACGTTGTTATTAATGGAAAAACCTATGAAGGTACCGTTAAGAATGACGTCTTCTCTATAGGCTTCCCACAGCAAAAATTGGATCAGAAAGTAACGCTTAATTTGGTGGATGCAGATGGCTATAAATGTACAGAGACATTAGAATTAGTAAATAAGCCGATTGATTTGGACGTTGATACCATTTATTATAACAGCACCAAAGTTACAGGTACGACGGTAGAGAAAGCAAAAGTGGTAGTTACAATTGGTGGAAAAAAATATACTGCAACTGCTAATGCTAGCGGAAAGTTCACAGTGGATATAAAAGCTTTTAAATCAGGCAGCAGTGTTTCCGTTATAAGTACTTCACCTGAGGGTTATTTTAATACCGTAGATACGAAGGTGGAATCTCAATACGGAGATGTATATTTTGAAACAACTATTTACAAAAATACGACCACAGTTAACGTTAATTGCACCAATGGTAACAAAGGAGATGTTGTAACGCTTAGAGTGGGAAGTAATACATATAAAAAGGAATTGAGTCAGACCAAGAAGTCACAGACTGTTACCTTTAAAATCAAAGCTCAAAGTGCAGGTAAGCAAGTGAAAGTAACTTTACTTGATTCCTTTGGCACAGAACGTGGCTCTAACAGTACTATGGTATATATTGGAGACACAATAAAAGTTGGTATGACGGAAGCGGAAGTTGTTCTGACAACCTGGGGGGCACCGGTCAGAAAAAATAACTGGAGTGGCAGCATTCAATGGGTTTTTGAGAGAGGTTCATCTACGGTATATGCATATTTTAAAAAAGGAAAAGTATATACTATTCAGCACTTAAAGTACTAAGTAATTGAAAAGGAACATGCAGTAAAAAAGTAGACAGAGTACTGGTTAAAGTGACTAAATAATGAACTGGTTGGTGATATTATCATAGGATGATAATATTAAATATTCATGTTTGGCGAGAACCAAACAGCGAGAAAATGTAGGTTTTCGAGCTTGATTCTAAATAATTGTCTTGATTTTTAACATAAAACCGTGTAAGCTATCGTAAGTTGAAATAGTAATCCGGTTGGGCAGGTAACTGCTTCAAGATTTTGAGCTTAAGGGTGGAGAGCTTCGTAAGAAGTTTTCTGCCCTTTTTAAGTTCATTTGGTAAATGTACATTATTCATATATAGAAAGGGTGAGGAAATGCAATACATTTTATTAGTTTTAGGGTTGATAATGATTGTAAAAAGTGCAGATGTTTTAATTGATTCGTCTTCAAAAATAGCAAAACAGTTTGGAATTTCTTCTTTTGTTATCGGAATTACCGTTGTAGCTTTTGGAACAAGTGCACCAGAACTTGCAGTTGGGATAATTTCTGGTGTTGCCCACACCAATCAGCTTACACTAGGTAATGTGATTGGCAGTTCATTATCAAATACTGCTCTGATTGTAGGAATTTCAGCAATTATAATGCCTTTGCAGGTAAAGGACACGGTTGTCAGGCGAGAAATTCCAATGTTAATAGGTATACAGTTTCTTTTGATAGCAATGATTTTTGTTAACGGTCAGCTCTCACGTATTGATGGGGGAGTGTTATTATTAGGGTTTATTGCATTTATGATTTATGTCATTAAAGATTCAAAAAGATCTATTAAAATACTAACGGATGCAGAGGGAGATATTGATACAGATGCCGATGGAAATCAATTGTCACAGGAAACGGTAGAAAAGGCAGAGAAAGAAAGTCTTGTGAAAAAAGTCATTTTCTCTATACTTTCACTTATCGGTCTCTTTATCGGAGGTAAACTAGCTGTAGAAAGCAGTACTGAGATAGCTCAGAGTTTAGGATTAAGCGAAACATTAATAGGACTTACCGTAGTGGCACTTGCAACCACAATGCCTGAACTTATTACGAGTATAATGGCAGCAGTCAAGAAGGAACCGGATATTGTATTGGGAAACTGTATTGGAAGTAACATTTTTAATATTCTTCTGGTACTTGGAGCATCGTCGGTTATTTCTCCGATACCAACAGATTTGGCACTATGGGTAGATATTGCTGTTATGATGGCGCTTACTCTATTTGTTTTTATCGTTTCTTGGGCAAGAAAGCAAATTAGACGAAGAACTGGTATTTTTCTTTTGTTCACGTACGTTATTTATCTTATATATAAGATTATGACTGCAATATAAGTAGTAGCTAAGGTAATACTGGCAGGTTTCGATATTATAAAATAAGGAACAGAAACCCTACTATGTTTTTGTTGAAGTAGGAATGTCATAAGGGCGTCTCAAGCACAATACTTGGGACGCCCTTATAATTTTCGTTGGTCTTATGCTTCAATTCTATATAATGGGGGATATTTCTTACTTATTGTTATTGAAGTCCATTAAGGATTGAACTAATAATGGTAGACTGAGTTACAGCATTGGTAGATCTGTTAAATAAACCAAAACCATAGGTACCATTATAACCATTATCCCATACTACCGGCACGCAGCCATATTGCTTGGAAGCTTTTGAAACAGCATAGGCAAAGGCAGCTCTATAGGAAGCATTTGATTTATCGATGGAACCAAACTCTCCAACAACAACAGGGTATCCCTGAGATGTAAATTTGGTATACAAAGAGTTAAATTGTGAGGTTAGGAAGTCTTCCTGTCCCCAGGTAGATTTCTTAGAGCTGTCAGTGGAGGATGCACCCCACTGAGTAATTGTCATGGATTCTTCACCACAGAAATCCCAAGGTGCATAGTAATGAACAGAAACCATAATTCTTTTCTGAGTGCTTGGAACTACACTGGAACGATAGTTATCCGTTGGCATCTGGAAGCCGTAACTACCCACTGTATAGGTAATATCCGTATTCCAGCCAGGGATTAAAAGCCATCTGGAGCTGTTATTTCCACCAGTCTGTCTTACGGTATCAACAAATATCTGGTTATAGGCATTAATATTAGAATAATAAGTCGTATTTGGTGTGCTATAGGTACCATCAAACACCTCATTCATGGACTCAAAGATAAGGTGTTCATCGTAATCTTTAAAAGTATTAGCAATTTGCTGCCAAACTTTGGTGTATTTAGCTTTAATAGTTGTTTGGTCGCTGCCATTACATAATAACCAGCCTCCAGTTACTGAATTGTAGCCATCACCATGGACATTGATGATAACATATAAGCCCTGGCTATATGCATAATCTACGACTTCTTTTACTCTGGCAAGCCAGGTAGAGTTAATGGTATAGTTAGGGGAAGCACCAATATAACTTAAGTATGATACTGGAATTCGAATTGTTTTAAAGCCAGCATTCTTAACCGCTGTAATGAGAGCTTTTGTAATGGTTGGATTCCCCCAAGCAGTTTCGCTAGGTGTACCGTTTGAGTTCGCTTCCAATGCATTACCGAGATTCCAGCCAGCCCCCATTGCTGCTACGATTTGGTTCTGGGTAAGTTGATCCATAGTATCGCCACTGGAGGTTACAGCTACGATGCTAAATAGCTGATTGGAAGCACTGGTATCTGTATTCTGTACACAAGCTGCACCATTCGAGGTAGATGAACCCGATATTTCAAGAACTTTTCCGCTGTTTCTGTTTTTAATTTTATAATATCCGTTATAAGAGATTAATTCAAATTGTTGATTGGTCTGACTATTGTTGGTGTATATAATATTAGCTGCGCCATTTGCTGTACTTTTTGCGCTGATGTCCATTACCTTGCTGCTGCTTACATTACGAATATAGTAATACCCACTTCCAGCTTGGTCAAAATACCATTGTTGTGCGGTATTTCCAGCATAATCGCTCTGAACCACGGCAGTGTTGTTATTTGCGCTAAGATTTGCCGGTTGCAGTGCTTTACCAGAGTAAGCATTGTATAAGATGTAAGGTGTACCGGTTGTAATGGAAGACACATAGGAAGCTGCTGATACTTTAAAAGTATAATTCGAGAACACAGTTGTAACAAGGAATGCAAGTACAATTAGAAAATGTAAAACCCTCAATTTTTTCATAAACTACCTCCTCATAGTAATAAAAATAGTTAGAATTGAAACATGTGTTAAATATCCCCATACAAATAGTAACTAATTATTCCTTTTTTTGGTACATGCATATTTATAGCAATTTAACACAAATTTTTACATATTCGACATAAGAGTAAGAGGCACATTAAAAAAACCGGATGTTTTCATAGATATTTTGTAGTAAATCTTAGATTAATAAAGTACTTGCAAATTTTATTAGTTAAATATGTGGTCTGTAAAATATGATTAGATAAATATAAAAATAAACTTGATTTATTTAATTATATATGATATTTTATGTTTATAAATATCTAAATGGATTTAAAGAGGGAATGAAGATGAACATAGAATTGATCAGAAAAATTGTAAAAGCAAGTGGTGTAAAAGCAGGCGAATTAATCTTAATTCATTTTTGGGGAGAGGATACTTCAATAGATATGATGCATAATTTTGCCAGGGCGGTTGCAGAATTGGGGGCTTCACCACTGGAACTACAGCAATCAAGAAATAATAACAAAGTAATTTTTGAAGTTGCGGGTGAAACAAGTTTTGATAGCAAATATTATTCTGTGTTTGAAAATGTAGATGCGGTTCTGGATGTATTCGCTTACCAGCCAGTAATTTTGGGGTATCAACTTGAAGAAAAACAGATGAATCTATATAGAAATTATATGAGAGGCTTATTTAGTGCTTTGATGGGCAAAACCAGATTTACACAGATACGAATTCCTACGGTTGAGAACGCACAGGAGTCGGGATTGGAACCTGAAGATTTTATTGATCGAATGACAAAAGCCTACGATATTGACTATCCAAAATTAAAAGACTTTTGCGAAGGTAAAATGGAAGAGTTAAAGAAGGCAAAACAGATTAACTTACGTTCTGGTGATAATTGTTATCTGACCTTGGAAACCGAAGGCAGAGAGTGGATTGCAGACTGTGGTGACGGCGATTGGCCATGTGGCGAAGTGTATATTGCACCTGTTGAGCATAAGACAAACGGCAATATTTTTTACCATCAACTCTATCTGGAGGATATAGGTGAATTTGAGGATATCACATTGTGGATTGAAAATGGCTTATTAATGAAAAGTGATAACACAGATGTCAATAATTTTATAAAGCACCTCCCAAAAGAAAACAGAGTTGTGTGTGAACTTGGATTTGGTTGTAATGAGAAGGTTACAAGTTTATGTGGATATACCGTACTTGATGAGAAAATGATAGATACATTTCACATAGCAATTGGAGATAACACAATGTTTGGTGGAATTAATAAAGCCGACTTTCATATGGACTTTGTTGGAATTGCGGAGGTAGAAATAATTTATTAGAAAAGCCGTGGTAATTTAATGTTACGGACAAATTAGTACCTGCCCTAAGAGGTTGCAGGTAGCACGAAAGGCAAGGTTAAAAGAAATGGATAAGAAAAGAAATTTTATAAATTATTTAGAAAAGTCAAGTGAAGATGTATTGAACGAAGAAAAGAAGCTGATTTTAGATGAGAGAAAAGATGAAGCCAATCTTGTGAAAATTAAAAATAATATATATAATATTTTTAAAATTACATTTTTATCAATAATTAAAAATGAGAAATTAGGAGAGGTAGAAATAAAATCTTTATTCACAGAAAAATTGGAGTCCATTCCTAAAAACTGGATAGCAGCCTATGAAGCTGCAAAGCTTCATAATGATGCGGAGAAGATTTTAATAGAGGAAGTAAAATTGCAAACATTAGCTTTAATAAAAACTAAATTTAATGAGATCTGGGGTGATATCGCATGACAGAGACCAATGCAATAAAATTGTTTAAATGTCTGGCAGATAAGTCCAGATTGCAAATCCTTAAATCTCTCATGCTGGAAGACATGTATGTAGAACGCTTGGCAGAACGATTAAATTTAACACCAGCTACCATATCCTTTCATCTTAAAAAGTTAGAAGAGGCAGGTGCTGTCACTTCGTATAAAGATCAATATTATATGATGTATTCGTTATATAAGGATATCTTTATGACCAGTATACTGGACATTATTAAAGAGGAATCAGATGATAGCAAGATGCAGGAAGAAAGAGATGCAAACTATCGAAAGAAAGTAATTAATGCATTTTTCCAATACGGAAAATTAAAATCCATTCCGTCACAGAAAAAGAAACAGCGAATTGTATATGAAGAAATAGCAAAAGCATTTGAAAAGGGTAAAACCTACACTGAGCGTGAAGTTAATATAATTATTGCTGACTTTAATGATGATTTCTGTACCATACGTAGGGATATGATTGGAGAAGGATTATTGGAAAGAAGTCAAAATATATATAAGTTACCCTCATAATTGATTCGATCATTTTGTGATGAAGGTAAGAAATATGATTGGAGTTCAATTGGCCTTGGTGTGTATTTGAAAAATTGGAAAGCAACCCACTATGTCAGAGTAGTGGGTTGTTTTCTATAGTGCACATGGTATATAATGTAAAATATAAGATTAGTCAGAAATATGATATTAGTATAATAAGTTTTTGAGTATGTTAATTGAAGGAGTTAATTCTATGCGGAAGCACTTTAAAAACTATAGAAAATTTTATACAATTATAGGCATTCTTATTGTAATAGTTATAGGCTATTTTTTCTGGCCACAAACCTTTAACGTTAGTGATGAAGAGAACGTTATGATAAGTATCAATAGAATAATAGAAGGACAATACCATGATTATGAATTAAATACTCAAGAGGTTAGTGATTTCGTTCAAATTCTAGAAAAATCCAAGTTTTATCGTGGGGTATCAAGACCAGAGCATATGTTTGCAGGTAAATCTCTTGATATAAGAGTTATCGGTGGCTTGGGTCCGCTTATAACAATTTATTATGATACAGACAAAACCTATGTATTTGCAAATATTTCTACTGGTCCTTTCTTGAATGTTTATTATAGAATAAGTAACAAAGAGGAAATAAGAAAATATGTCGAAAACATTGTTAATACAAAATAGAGGGAATTTGTTCAAGTACCTATTCAATAAATATGTAATGAGTACAATAGTAGAAACACTTACGGTGTTATTAAAAGTATTATGTTTACAAACAAAGCGATTAGACAATACAAGGTAATAACCAAACATATATAACAAAAGGAGGACTACATGGAGTTATCTAATTTAATATTTGCGTTTTCACTGACGCTTTTTGCAGGCCTTTCAACTGGTATCGGAAGTGCACTGTCTTTACTTACAAAAAAAACCAGCCCTAAGTTCCTTTCCGTATCTTTAGGATTTTCAGCAGGCGTTATGCTTTATGTATCATTTGTGGAGATACTTGCAAAAGCCAATACCGCTCTGCAATCTGCACTTGGTGAAAAGCCGGGCACATGGGCAACGACTGGTGGATTCTTTTTCGGAATCTTGATTATTGCTCTGATAGATAAATTAATACCTTCTACAGAAAATCCGCACGAAGTACATACTGTGGAAGAAATGGACGGAAAAAGTGAAGAGCACAAGTCTAAACTAATGCGTATGGGTCTGTTCACAGCATTAGCCATCGCAATACATAACTTTCCCGAGGGTTTGGCTACCTTCACTGCAGCACTAAGTGATCCTACTTTAGGTATTCCTATAGCAGTGGCAATTGCAATTCATAATATACCTGAGGGTATCGCAGTAGCAGTTCCTGTATTCTATGCAACAGGCAGCAGAAAGAAAGCCTTTAAATTATCCTTTTTATCCGGGCTCTCAGAGCCAGTGGGTGCTTTGATTGGTTATTTAATTCTATTCCACTTCTTCAATGATGCAATGTTTGGCTTTATATTTGCTTCAGTAGCTGGAATCATGGTTTATATTAGCCTCGACGAACTATTGCCTTCCGCCAGAGAGTATGGAGAGCATCATCTTTCCATTTATGGATTGATTGCAGGTATGGCGGTTATGGCAGTCAGTCTTTTACTGTTTATATAAACCTGACTTATAGGAGATAAGCATTCTAATAGTAAGTAAAACGCGCGATAGTACTTGTTTCACTATCGCGTGTTTTATATGATTTTGCTCTACAGGGATATACTTGTCATGTGGAAAGGATAAGCGATGGAGAATTGTATTTATAATGGCAAAGAAATTTGCACCTTTGATCTGAAGGATAAGAGTGGATATTATATCAATGATCTGGTGCTAGAATGGAAAATAGCAGCAGACGAGAAAAAACTAATATGCAGTGATTGCGGACAAAAGGTGTATTTGGCAGCTGGCCCTATTATGGAACCATACTTTGCACATTATGATAAAGAAGCATGCGACTATGGAAATCAGAGAGAATCAGAAGAATCAAAAAAAGGAAAAAGGCTTTTATATGATTTACTAAGAAATAGCTTTCCCCAAGCGGAAATAAGAGCAAGATTCAAAATGAAAAATGGCATGTACAGTACCTGCTATGTAGCAAATCCTGGTGGTATGGACATCGCAATAGATTATCGTCTTCAACATACTGGTATAGATAATTTCACAGAGAGGGATTTGTATTATAAAGAAAATCAGATAATACCGCTTTATATTCTGGGTATCAATAAGAATATTGATACAAATCAAATATCCTGGTATGGTGATTTGATACAGAAGTCAATCGGACTGTGTATTTATTTGGATACAAGAAATGAAACTATCCTTCTAAAGAAGCGCTTTGACTATAGAATCGGTGCTGAAAGAAAAATTAAGTATTGCAAAAAGGTGTATCCAGTTCAGGAGCTTATTTTAAAAACAGATGGAGCTTTTATCTGTGATTTCTATGAGGAATGCCATAAAATTGAGCAAGTAATCCAACAGAGTAAAAATGATTACGACCAAAGACTTAAGGAGAAAAGAAACCAAAATAAGGAGCTGGAAAACTGGCTGAACACCAATAGGACTGAAATTAGGCCAGACATCTTACAGAAGGCAATTGAATGTCTGCAACGGGGGGAAGGATATCTCGTATCAAAAAAGTATTTGGATTATATAAAAGAAAACAATTTGTTTAGGGAATGAAAGGCAACTAGATTGTAAAAGAATTAATCTTATGTTCGATTGTAGCAATAGGGATTATATGGTAAAATATTTTTGATTTAGGTGGACTAGTGTATTACAACCTGTAGATTTACAGGTGTTAGTGGTCAATTATTTTTAATCCCTTTCATTTGAAAGAATCCGCTTATGGTTTCTTTTATAAATTTTATCAGGGTATTTATCACCAATATGGAGGTTATTATGGGAGCAGAAATTATTAAGGTTTACAAGGAGCATTTACCTTCCCTTCGATTTATTGGGAAGCGTTATACAAATGCAGATAGAATCGGCGGATTTGGTCACAAATGGGGTGAATGGTTTGAAAATGGTTGGTTCGGAGTATTGGAGAATCTAGGTGAAGTAGAAGACGCAGATAATAGTTATCTGGGTTTGATGCGATGTAATGGGGCCGATGCTGAGAACACCTTCGAATATTGGATTGGTATGTTTCTTCCGGTAGATACAGAAGTTCCCGAGGGTTTTGCCTCTATAGACCTTGAGGAAAGTGATATTGCAGTTTGCTGGATAAAAGGCAAAGAAGACGAAGGGCTCTATGGTATGCATGATTCCTGTATCGCAAAATTTCAGGAAAACTCAATGGGTAATTTTAGAGGGGATGAACACAATAGGGCTTGTTTCTTTGAGCGATATAATTGTCCCCGCTTCACAGAGCCGGATGAAGAAGAAAATAGAATTTTAGACTACGGAATATATTTGGCGGATTAAGATATATACAGTAATATAAGGTTTATTATGCCTTTGGTCGGAAATAGATAATAAGTCATATTATATGAATTATATGAAACAATAATCTTAATAGGGAGGACTGTGTATGAAACAACATTCTATAGATTTAACACATCTTACATCGAAAGGACAAGCTAAGTGTGAGTATAGAGATAACATGCTGTTCATGAACACAAGTCGAGCTTTACCTAGTCAACGATTTGATGTAGAGCATTTATCAATTAATTCATATATGGCCCTGCCTGACAGATACAGATTGCCCCTGCGAATAGATATAAATGTAAAGATAGATGCTCCAGCATTATATCTGCTCATAGGAAAAGGGCGTATTAATGTTGGAACCTTATGGTCAAGTAATCGACGAATTGATGATATTGTGGAACCGACTAGAAAAACAATGAATTATCATAATCATATAAACATGAATGAATTTACTGATATTTCGGTGCTTTATGACTTGAAAGAAATGCAAATTCTGATTAATGGTGAGGAGAGATATCATTCAAAAAAAGAAAGATATATGAAATCTTCAGCATTTAGAGAAATGAATGAAGAAGGCTTTGAAATAAAAATAGCCTGCGACAAAATGGTAGAAGCATGTATAAAGTCAATAACCATAACGGAATATGAAGATACCTGTTATATTGTTCCTTCAGGAATTGAGATGCCTACAGCTATTACAAGAAATGAAGCTATAGCAATTGGTGAAAAACCAACCTTTGAAAAATGTATCTCTCTATTACCAGCCTTTATTCAAAAGGAAATTATAAAAAACGATGAATACTTAAGAAGTTTAAAACCCTTGAAATTTAAGAGACAAATCGAGAAGAATGGTAATAAAATTACATATGTTGCTGCAGAATATGGGGTGTCTTATGCGATATATTTAAGTAACGATGTTTTTGACCACTCTTTACAATGGTATCTCATTACCAATGGTAAACCTGAAACCTGGCATAGAAAAGCAGATAGGATGGAGGAAGTACTGACCTCGCTGGAAGAAAAAAAACCTGCCTTTGCAGAGAGAATATTTCATCAGTTGGACGATTGTGTTGGGTGCTATGCGCATTGCCTGGCTAAGACGCGCTACCAATTTCAGGAGCGACATAAGATAGCCTGTCATGGTAAACTGAAATTTAAAATGAGTATTTCTGGATTTGAAGATATGCTTATGTTTGTTGATGAAATAAATCAACTTGTGCAAAAAGAAAGCATATA
The DNA here is from genome assembly GCA_023425485.1 of Bacillota bacterium. GTDB lineage: Bacteria > Bacillota > Clostridia > Lachnospirales > Lachnospiraceae > Mobilitalea. The sequence goes on along the minus strand of JAFACO010000033.1, from coordinate 6,603 downwards.
ACTATAATTAACCAGACCTTTACCAATACCATTAAATTTAGAGTAAGAAGCAAATTTATGGAATGTAGTTTTGTGTAATCTTTTATACATAAATACCCCACTACGATTGTAGTGGGGTATCTGCTAGTAAATAACTCTTAGAGTTATTTACTGAGTGTAACTTCTCCAAACCTTGTTTTGCTCCGATAATCAAAAGCACTGACTGTTATAGTATCTGGAAGATCTTGCAGTGAAAAATTATTCTTTTGGACATAGACACCTTCACTAATTTCTTCTATCGACCCTATTCCCGACAACCCATTTTCCCAGAATATACCATTATCATCCAAATATTCAAACCATAGACTATCTTTTGCAATTTCAATCATATCATTGCTAGCCTCAGGTGCAAGGTGGAACGTCAGCTCGGTATATAAACCAAGTTCAGTTTGGCTAATTTCTACTTTATCAACGATAACACCAGTACCCTCCACTGCAGTCGGATCAGACATTTGGTACATATTTATAACTTCTGTACTTTTATTAATCAATTGGAAATCAAAAGAATCCCTAACTGATTCTCCATAGTTGCCATTTAAATCGATGGAATATACTACGGTGTTGCAGGTCAACATTATGTTCTCTGCTTTGTTAGTATTAGTGCCCTTTAGAATAAACACAACGGTACCGTCCTCTTCGGTCGTATAGTCTGCGCTGTATGTGATGTATTCCCCATTATCACTTAAAGATGGGTTAACACTTAACATTTCACGATTTGCTTCTCTGGAGTATTCAACAATAGTTTCGCCATCTTTTGCTTCAATCCCCATATTTATTACTGGGTCTTTATAAGAGGTATCCAGGGGGAGGAGCAGGAACTTTTCGGAATTAATAGATTTTGCTTCTAGCACTACATAAATTGATTCGTTATCGCAGATAGCTTCTCGAACCTTAAAGTTAACTAAAGCATTTTCAGTATTCACCTGTACAACATCTTTATCATTTAAAGTAGATGCCTGTTCGGTAAGTTCCTTACCAGATTTAGCAAAAAAGTCATTCAAACCCCAATGACTTATGGAGGCATAGGCAGTAGTTCCAATAACTAAAGTCAAAATAGCAGCAAAGAGAAGAACTCTCTTTTTATAATGGTAGTTTGTTGGATTGTATTCTTTTAAATCAGCTGATACCTTATTTGTTTTAATTAAGGAATAAGCCAAATCAGCTTGTTTTTTTACCTGCATTGGTACTTCAGAATTCTGTGTAAAAATATGTACATATTTTCTATCTCTCTTATTCAACATGAAAACCTCCTTTAATAACTATATTCTCTCTTAAGCTGTTCTTTCGCTCGTGAAAGTCTGGTTAATACTGTGTTTTTATTGAGTTGTAGCAGTTCGCTTATTTCTTTGACCTTTAATCCCTCCGAGTAATACAGTAAAATAATAATTCGATATTTTTCATCTAGGTTTTTAAGCATTTCTTTCCACTCACATAATTCGTAGTCACGTTCGATAAATTCTTCTGTAACTTCCTCATTTGTACTTACGTAATTTTTTCTTTGCCTTAGAATGTCATTGCACTTATTTATTAAAATACGAAGCATCCAAGTTTTAAAATATTTATCGTTTCGAAGGGTATCTAGCTTTTCGTAGCAGGTCAGAATAGTATCTTGGACAGCATCTGCAACATCATTTTCGTTCCTTAAATAAACCCAGGCAGATTTATACATGCTGTTTAGATGCAGCTCCATAAGCTGAACAAAAGAATCGGCATCATTTAATTTAGCTTTCTTTAATAAGTTATCCATTTAATTGCCTTTCTGTTTGTTGCGAACATGTTCTTTATCGTATACATACATTAGACGTAAAAGTAATAAAAAATATTTCATATAAAATATAAAACTAATAAGAGAGAATTATAAAAGGTGATATTAATTTTGATCTGTCAGTTTTCTTTTGAATGTAGATAAAAGACTTATAACTTATGAGTGGTATTAATGAGAACAGACCCTAGTGTGTTTATATTGTAATTGATGCATAATTATAAATATTTATTCATATTTGCATTAATTTTACTAATTTATAATTTATAGTTGAATAAATTGGATAATTGTGTTAAAATAACAAACAACATAATATATTAAGGTTATGTTGTTTGATTTAAAATACTTATGACTGATAATAACTATAATAAATCGGTTGATAAAAACATTAAAATATAGGAATAAGCTAAGAAAATATAGAGATCAAAGCTTAGAATGTTTCGATAAGTTTTTTGACCGAATACCACGATTAAAAAAGGAGATGATACCAGTAATTTAACTGTATAGTATTATAGCAAAATTGTTAATTCTATAAATAGATACTTGATTAAATTTTACTATTGTTTCATTAAGGAGGTTTGAGATTTATGGATGATTTCAAGAATAAGAAAGATAAAGCTGTCGGTGAAGTTGTTGAAAGGATAGGACAAGCAATTGACGATAGTGAACTCGAATTTAAAGGGAAAATGAAATCTCTCAAAGCGGATTTAGGCAGTAAAGTGGAAGAGGGGAAAGACAAATTCTTTGATAAAGCAAATGAGATTATAGATGGAGTGACAGAGAAAAGAAAAAACAAATAAGAAGAAAATCAAATAAGAAGAAAAACAAATAAGAGAAAAATCAAATAAGAGGAAAAACAATTAAAAGGAAAAACAGATAAGAGGAAAAACAATTAAAAAATAAAAAAACAAATAAAAGAAAACTAGTAAATATAAAAAAGACAAATAAAATAGAGAAAGCACACAATGATCGTAAGGAGGTAACATTATGCCAGAGATAAGTAATATATTTGTTTGGTTAATTCTTGGTGGAATATCCGGTTGGATAGCTAGTAAAATAACCGGAGATGATGCAAAAATGGGATTTGGATTAAATTTAGTGGTAGGTATTTTGGGAGCCTTTATTGGTGGATGGTTAGCTGGAATATTTGGTCTTGGTCCAGCAACCGGCATAAACCTATGGAGTTTTATAATCTCCATCCTTGGAGCAGTAATTTTGTTATCTATCGTAGGTATGTTCAAAAGGAAGTCGTAAAACTAAGATTATACTATTGAAAAGATGATATGAATAGATAGAGATAGATCAAGGCATATCTATAAATCGAGCAAATAATCAAAACCCCTACCAACGCTGGCAGGGGTTTTTTAATATAAGCTAATTTTGATAAATGTCGCATCTTTTATATTACATATATTATTAAATAATTTGTTTAACAAGGGATGATGTAAAATTAAAACTAAAAAAGTTGTAATATTTATGCTTGTCATATTGATAATACATTTTTTCACCTTAACTACTATAGCCGCAACAGCTAAAGTTACAATAACCATTGAAACGGTGAAAGATACAACATTAAAAATATCCTGGAATACAATAAAGGGGTATAATCGATACAAGGTTTATAGATCAACAAATTATTCCGGTCCGTATAAACTGATTAAAGAAACAAATCAAACAACATTTACGGATAAAGGTTTAGAGAATGGAAATGCATACTTTTATAAAGTTAAAGCAATTAAAAGCAATATGGTTTTATCCTCTACTATCTCATATAAATATATGAAAGCAGAGGGGATACCAGATGTAATAAATCCAAGCAATATAAATTCTGATAAAGATACAGTTATACTAGTTTTAACAAAGAATAATGTTACATCATTAGCGAATGTATCCTTTTATAAAAAGAGAAATGGCACATATCAACTGGAATTTTCAACAATTGGTTATGTAGGAGAGAATGGTATAGGTAAAATAAAAGAAGGTGATGGAAATACACCTATCGGAACCTATGGTTTTTCTAAGGCATTTGGTATAAGTAAAGCCCCTAATGGAATGAAGATTCCATATACGCAAATTAATTCAACACATTGGGTGGTAAGTGATTCAAATAGTAAATATTATAATAAATTTGTATCAACGAAAGAAGTAAAAAAGGACTGGAAAAATTCCTATGGAGAACAGTTATATAAGCATACATTATCTTATACATATGCACTTTTTATTGATTACAATAAGGAGGCAGAGAAAAATAAGGGGTCAGCTATATTTTTACATTGTTACTCAGGAAAAGAATATACGATTGGATGTATTGCAATTCCAAAAGATAAGATGAAGTATTTATTGACTCTACTAGTATTAGATAGTCATGGTAATATTTCATCACAGATCATGATTAACACATATGACAAATTGCTGGATAAATAATAATAACATAATTGAATGAGCTGTTGAGGTATGATGAAATTTATCTCGTGCTATTTAATTTTGTTCGTAAATAGTGTATATATTTAAAAAAAATAAATAAAAAATTAACAATTTAAAATAAATAAGCAATAAAATAATTTATAAAATTAATATTTATTATATTCAAAACTAACTCAAATAAATTGACAATAATGGTAATTGTTAGTATAATCTAATTCATATTAACAATATGGAGATATAATTATTAAAATTAGGTTGTTAATAGAAATTTGTATCCACAAAATCAACTAGTTTATTACAACTCATTACTTGAAAGAGAGGTGTTACCTATGTTATGGACTATAGCATCAATTCTTATTATACTTTGGCTGCTCGGCGTGGTTACATCATATACAATAGGTGGATTTATACATATACTACTTATTATTGCCGTTATTACTGTACTAATAAGAATAATTAGAGGAAAAAAGATTATTTAGCTAACAGTACATGTCTAAAAAAAGCAAAAGTCTAAATAAAAGGGCAAAAGTCTAAATAAAAGGGCAAAGTCTACATAATGGGCAAAAGTCTAAATAAAAGGAAAAAGTCTAAATAAAAGAGCAAAAGTCTAAATAAAAGGCAAAGTCTAAATAAAAGGCAAAAGTCTAAATAAAAGGCAAAAGTCTAAATAGAAGACAAAAATCTAATAAAAGACAAATACTGTTAAAGGAAACGGAGGGATAATATGGACGTTAGATACGATGGAGATAAAAAAACTAGTAACATGGATGTTGAAACTCAAGATGATATAGAAATTAACAGCAAAGTATACGAAGAAGTAAATACTCAAAGCGGTGAAATTAATAGGGTTGCAAGAATTAATAAGAGGAAGATTGGCGACCCAAAGAGCGTAAAATATATCTACTATGTGCTAGGAGTATTAGAAGTTTTCTTCACTTTCCGATTTGTATTTAAGATTTTAGGAGCAAATGCAGGGAATACTTTTGTTTCTTTCCTATATTCATTTACCGATATATTTATAGCTCCATTTAAGGGCATATTTAGATTTGCAGTATCAGATGGAATAGAAACGAAATCAGTTTTTGAACCAACTCTTATTATTGCAATGATTGTGTATGCTTTATTGGCATGGGGTATTGTTAAATTAATTGAAATTAACAGAAAAAGAAATACTCCCCAAGCTGTTTAATCACCTTTAGATATTAGTTTCATACATAAGTATAGCCTGTTGCATCAGCAACAGGCTATTTACTAGAATGGGAAGGTTGAGCATATTTATTTGTTACGCAAAATAGTCAGCTAAGACTTCCTCCTTTTTGTCAAGAAAGATATCTTCATCTTTTACATTTTTAAAGCGAAGAGTTCTTATGATATCTTTAATAAAACTATCGCTGCCAATGATATAATAAAGAGGGTTTTTCAGCTCTGTGAATTCATTTAACGATTGATAGAAATCTGCTCTACAGTTATACCAGCAATTCTTATATAAATCGGTTTGAAGGGCGTCTAACTCATCTTTAAAAATATAATTCTTTGAGGAATCGATATTTACACTAGTTAAGGAGCTTATACGTGAAGTGTTTTCTAGAAATGCATGAACTAAAGGCCTCATTGTAGCAATCCCCACTCCCATTGATAGAAGGATGAGAGGCCGATTATTACGTCTTAAGTTCATCCTTGAACCAAGCTTAAAAATAACCAGTTCATCTCCAATACTTATTTTAGACAGCTCACTTTTAAATTCGGATAGAGGCTCTTGCATTCGTGTAGTGAAGCCAATTTTATTTTCATTGGGTAAGGTGGTAATAGACATATGCCTTACTAAATTTTTGTTGGGCTTTTCTCCTTGATCAAATCCAACGATACCTATATGAGTGTGAGCACCTTCAGTCCAGGTCAAGTCATCTGGTTTTTCCATATAAAAGCTAAAGGTGTTTTTAGATTCTTGCTTTATATCAATCACTTTAAGCGTGTACTTTATCATAATTATCCTCCATATCAAATAGCTGTACTTATAGTATGCCACGAATATTTTAGGAGAGCAAGTACGTCATAGGGCAACCTGTCAAAAAGGTTATTGAAGACCAGTGTGTGAAGGCTACTCAACTAATAGTTAATTTCCTACCGAGTGTAAATGTACAATTGTAGTAGAAATAAATATATGGTAATATTAGGCAAATATCATTGTTTTATAAGAATTTGGAGGAATAATTAATGAGAAGCAAATACAAATTAAAAATACTTAGAAACGTATTTTTTGTGTTTTTAGGCATTATCCTAGTATCTACTAGCATTATTTGCATCAGTTTTTATAATGAAATTCTTACTATCAGCTCCATTAAAAAAATTAATGCTGTTCCAGTGTATGAGATGAATTA